>JBBRZA010000008.1:0-68800 GCA_038237145.1 Gaiellales bacterium | reverse complement strand
GAGTCCGTCGGCGGCTTCCCCGACCACCTCGATTGCCGGGTCTGCCTCCAGGATCTTTCGAAAGCCTGCGCGGACGAGTGCCTGATCGTCTGCAATGAGGACGCGGACGCTCACGTCCGTGTCGTGGCGAGCGGGAGACGTGCACGAACGACGAATCCGCCCCCGTTGGAAGCGCCCGCATCGAAGTCGCCGCCGTAGAGGGCGACCCGCTCACGCATCCCGACGAGCCCGTGACCAGCGCCGCCTACCGCGGCAGAACCTCTTCCGTCATCTGCGATCTCGAGCTCGAGCTCGCGGCCCGCGTAACGCACCACCACACGGGCCCGAGCCGGCCCGGCGTGCTTGAGCACGTTAGTGAGCGCCTCTTGCACGATGCGATAAGCGGAGACCGCGACACCGGGCGGTAGCGCAGCGGGCTCGCCCTCGACCTGAAGCTCAACGGGTAGCCCGGCCTCCCGCACCTGCGCAACGAGCTCGTCGATCTCGCGGAGGGTCGGTTGGGGCGTATGGGCGGGCGGCTCACCTCCGACACGCAGCATTCCCAATAGTCGCCGCATCTCGATGAGCGCCTGCCGTCCAGTCCTCTCGATCGCCTCCAGGGTCTCGCCCGTCGCAGCTCGATCGCTCCCGAGTGCCATTCGCTCCGCCCCAGCCTGGACGACCATCACGCTCACGCTGTGCGAAAGAACGTCGTGTAGCTCACGGGCGATCCGCGCCCTTTCCTCGGCGGCAGCCGCCCGCGCGTTAGCCACGCGTTCTCGGTCGAGTGCAGCGGACCGTTCTTCCACGACTCGCGCGTGGACCTCGCGTTGGCGAACCATGCGACCCGCCAGCCAGGCGCCCCCGAAGACGACGACGGGGAAGAAGAAGTCATCGATCCCTATCCAGACGAGGCCGGCGCCGAGGCTCACGGCCCCGCCGGCGAGCGCTGCAGCGCGGTGGCAGTGCGCGGCCACGCTGTAGATGGCAAGCAGCCATCCGACCAGAGGCGTGTCTTGAGTCGGGGCCGAGCCGACTGCAAGTGACTCGAACACAAGGGCTCCCATCACGACCGCAGCGACCGGTAGCGGCGCCCGCCGGCGCCAGGCAAGCGGCAGCGTCATCAGCAGGCCGGCGGGGACGTAGATCGCTTTGGACGCCGTGAGGTAGTCACCGGACGTCCACACGTCCGACAGTACGAGCCCTGCGAGTGCGACAGCGAGCGCGGCGTCGCTCGCGAACGAATGCCGCTCGACCAGACGGCGCACAGACTGGAACCGTCTCATGGATGTGACCGTAACTCGCCGGCGCGGATTCGTCATCTGCCGAAAGGCAGAGACGGGATCGACGAAAGATCCCCCCGTCGGCAGAGGACAATTTCTGCAGCGCGGCAGACGACGCGTGCGGTCTCGGGCCCTAGCCTCTGAGTCCGACGATCACGTCCATGTGCTGAAAGGAGAAACCAAATGCTGAACCCGTCCCGACCGGTCGTCATGTTCCTGGCCTTGATCGCCGTGGTAGCCCTCGGGCTGGGGCTGGCCACGGATGTCGGCTTGTTCGGGTGGAGCCTGGCTGTCCTGCTTGCGCTCTATCTCGGCGTCGCCGGCGTTGCGCAGCGCACGCGCCGGAGGTCTGTTTCCGATGGGAGGCCGTGGTGAGTAGGCGATGGCGAGTCGCTCTCGCCAGCGTATGGTGCCTCCCGCTTCTCGCAATCGCGCCCGTCGCTTCCGGCGCCGGAGCAGAGGCCATCACGGTCGTGGAACGGCAGATCGACGTCAACCCCGGCGAGACGAATCCCTGCACCGGCGCGACGGGGACGATCGTCGACGACGAGCAGGACGTCTTCCACATCACGGCACTCGCCGACGGAACCCTCAATCTGACCGGGCACAGCACTGTCAACATCACGTTCACACCCGACGATCCCGGCCAAATCGCCTACCAAGGGCACGAAACTTTCGCGCTCAGCGAGACAACCACGAGCCGAGTCTTCGTCACCACCTCGACCAGCCGAGTACGGCTGAAGGGAACCGACGGCACGTTCCTTACCGTTCGAGCAGTTACCCACCTGACCGTGAGTCCGAGTGGCATCACGGCCGTGTTCGACAGACCCAGGCTCGCCTGCTCGTAGTTTCCATCTCCGCATCGCATAGCGTTTGAAGCATGGGCACCATCTCGCGGCAGCCGCTCTACGTCGAAGAGCACGGCGAGGGCGTCCCGCTGCTGCTGATCGAAGGGCTCGGCCAGTCGATGTGGGCGTGGCGCGAGCAGATCCCTGTCCTCGCCCACCGCTTCCAGACGATCGCATTCGACACGCGCGGGACCGGCCGCTCGCGCGTGCCGGACGAGCCATACGGGATCGACGAACTCGCGCAGGATGCTGCCGACATCCTCGACGGACGCACGGCCCACGTCGTGGGGCTCTCGATGGGCGGGTACGTGGCGCTGACCCTCGCACTGGCGCGGCCGGAGCTCGTCCGGTCGCTCGTGCTCGTCGGGACCGGTGCCGGCGGGCCCGACCGCGTGCCTCGTCCGCAAGACGTTCGCGACGCCTACGCGGCCGCAATCGGACTGCCGTTCGACGAGTACGGACGGAGGATGATGCCGCTGACGTTCTCGCCGGGCTGGACGGAGCGGAACCCGGAACGTTTCGAGGAGATCCTCGCCGCGCGGCTGGAACACCCCACCCCGGACGTGACTCTCGATGCGCACCTGAGAGCGTGCTACGGGTTCTACGGCCGGGGGTGCAAGGTGGAGCGAATCGACGTGCCGGCCCTCGTCGTCCACGGTGATGCCGACGTGATCGTCCCGGTCGAGAATGGACGTATGCTTGCGTCGCGCCTGCTGAACGCGCGCTATGTCGAGCTCGCGGGCTGCGGGCACAACGTCCCGCTCGAGGATCCCGCAACGTTCAACCGACTCGTTCTCGAGTTCTTAGAGCGCTAGCTCGGCCATTGTCCGCAGCGACGTGACGTCGCGAGTGGCGACGAGCAGCGTTGTTGCGCCTGACTCGCGCCAGGCGTCGAGGCGGTCGCGGATCCGATCCGGCGGGCCGACGAGCGAGACGTCGTCGATCAGCTCGTCGGAGACTGCTGCGATCGCCTCCCGCTGCTTGCCGTCGAGATACAGCTCCTGGATTCGCTCGGCCTCTGCTTCATAGCCGTACCGGCGGAAGAGCGCATTGTAGAAATTCGCCCCTCGCGCGCCCATTCCGCCGATGTAGAGCGCGAGTAGCGGTCGCATCATGTCGCGCGCCGTGTCGAGGTCATCGGAGACGATCACGTTCACCGAAGGCGCGATGTCGAACCCCTCGCGCGGCTCGTATGCGAACGCGTCGCGAGCGCGCTCGGGCGAGAAGTAGATCGGCAGCCAACCGTCGGCAATCTCGAAGGCGGTGCGCACGTTCTTCGGGCTGAGCGCTGCGAGATAGATCGGAATCGACTCGCGCAGCGGCCGGACGAGCAGCTTCAACGGCTTGCCGAGGCCCGTGGCGTCGTCCCCAGAGTAAGGGATGTCGTACTGATCGCCATGGAACTCGAGCGCTTCGCGTCGCAGAGCTGCACGAACGATCTCGACGTATTCGCGCGTCCTCGTGATCGGCTTCCCCCACGGCTGCCCGTGCCAGCCCTCGACGACCTGCGGCCCGGACGTGCCGAGCCCGAGGAGAAAACGTCCGCCTGACATCAGGTCGAGCGTCGCCGCCGTCATCGCCGTGTTCGCCGGCGTCCGTCCCGGGATCTGCATGATCGCCGACCCGATCTTGATCGTCGACGTCGTGGCAGCGAGCCAGGTCAGCACTGTGACCGCATCCGTCCCCCACGCTTCCGCGGCCCACGCGGAGTCGTAGCCGAGCCTTTCGGCTTCCTGGGCGAGCTCGATCAGCTCCAGCGGATTCGTCCCTGGGGGCGCATAGCCCATGTAGAAGCCGAGGCGCACGACCTGCGATGCTAAACGGATGCCGGTGAATCGTCGCATCACTCTCGCCGGGCGGCCGGTCGGCTTCCCTCAGGACTCGGATTTCGCGCTCGACGAGGTCGACGTCGCCCCTCCCCAGGTGGGCGAGGCGCTCGTGCGAGTCCTCTGGGCCTCGGTCGATCCGTACCAGCGCGGACGGATGAGCGAGGCGCGCTCGTACGCCAAGTCGCTGGAGGTCGGGGACGTCATCACATCGGTGAACCTCGGAGAGGTCGTGGAGAGCAACGATCCGCGCTTCAGCCCGGGCGACCTCGTGGTCGGACAGCTCGGCTGGCAGGAATACGCGACCGCCCGCGCCGGAACGCTGCGCGCTGTCCCGCCCGTGCTCGAACCGCCGACGCTTGCGCTCCATGCCATCGGCTTGACCGGATTCACTGCGTACTTCGGACTGTTCGACATCGGCAAGCCGCGGCCCGGCGACACGGTCGTCGTTTCCGCCGCCGCGGGTGCGGTCGGGCAGATCGCCGGCCAGCTGGCAAAGCTCGCCGGTTGTCGTACGGTCGGCATCGTGGGCGGGCCCGAAAAAGCTCGCGATCTGACCGAGCTCTACGGCTACGACGTGGCGATCGACTACAAGAGCGACGACGTCGGAGAAACGCTGCGCAATGAACGCGTCGACGTGTACTTCGACAACGTCGGCGGCGAGATCTCACAGGCGGTGCACAGGCGCCTGAATCTCGGCGCACGCATCGTGATCTGCGGGCAGGTCTCGCAGTACAACGCCCAGAGGCCTGAGCCGACGTTCCATCCCGGTCTGCTGGTCGTGTTCCGCGCGCGGATGGAGGGCTTCCTCGTCTTCGACTACGCACACCGCTACGACGAAGCGGCCCTCAAGCTTGCGCAGTGGGTGGCGAACGGAGACATCCATTGGCGCGAGGACGTAACGGAAGGCCTGGAGAACGCCCCTCGGGCATTCATCGGGATGCTCAACGGCGAGAACCAAGGCAAAGCCCTGGTCAAGGTCGCCGAGCGCTCCTGATCTAGCTGGTCTTTTCGGGGCGGAGCACCTGCGTGCAGCGGGCGCTCGCGAGATGGGTTCCCTCGGCGTCCCTCAAATCTGCCGAGCAGAAGACCGTTCGCTTCGTGCGCTGCACGACCCGACCCTCGGCGCGCAGCCTCCCGGGGCGGGTCGGACGAAAGAACTCCGCGTGCAGATCCGCCGTGAGGAACGTCTCGCCGTCGCCGAGCACCGAGTGACACGCACCGCCCATCGCCGTGTCCAGGATCGTCGTCACGAGCCCGCCGTGGACGATCGGCCCCGACGAGCCGGGGAAGCAGTAGTCCACCGTGGCGTCCCACTCGATCACCGAGACGCCATTGCCCTGTTCGACACCGTAGTAGCCGAGCGTCACCCAGACGTGCGGAGCGTCGGGCGGCGCCTCGACCCAACTTCGGCGGGGATCCGCCACCTACGTTGTCGGCACGGCAGGCTGCTGCGCGAACTGGTCGCGGAGGGCTGTCTTCCGGAACTTCCCGACCGCCGTCTTCGGGATCTCCGTCACGAACTCGATGCGATCCGGCAGCCACCACTTCGCGAACTGCGGGGCGAGGAACGCTCGTAGCTCCTCCGCGGTCGCGGACGCTCCGTCCTTCAGCAGGACCGCCGCAAGCGGCCGCTCCTGCCATTTCTCATCCGGAATCGCGATCACCGCGGCCTCTGCGACCGCGGGATGCGCCATCAACGCGTTCTCTAGATCGACTGACGAGATCCACTCCCCGCCCGACTTGATCACGTCCTTCGACCTGTCCTTGATCTGAATGTGGCCACGCGGATCGAACGACACGATGTCACCCGTCTTGAACCAGCCGTCGTCCGTCCAACGGTCGCTTTGTTCCGGCGTCTCGTAGTACGCAGAAGCAACCCACGGCCCGCGTACTTCGAGCTCGCCCATCGTCTCACCGTCACGCGGAATCTCGTTTCCGGAGTCGTCCCGTGCCCGCAGCTCGACGAGCGCGAGCGGGAGGCCTTGCATCGCCAGGTAATCGAACTTCGTTTCTTCATCCGCA
The DNA here is from genome assembly GCA_038237145.1 of Gaiellales bacterium. GTDB lineage: Bacteria > Actinomycetota > Thermoleophilia > Gaiellales > Gaiellaceae > 3-1-20CM-4-69-9. Next base: position 62,839 of record JBBRZA010000008.1, on the reverse strand, counting down.
TCCGCGATCTCCCCTGGCAGGGCCGCTACCGAAGCAACCGGCGAGGTCTCGGTCATTCCCCACCCGTGGCAGACCATCAGGTTGTGACGCTCCTTGAAGCCGGCGATCATTGCGCGCGGCGCCGCCGACCCGCCTACGAGCATGCCTTTCATGCGCGACAAGTCCCATCTGTCGGGTTGCGCATCGAGGAGCTGCAGAATCCCCAACCAGATCGTCGGCACGCCCGCCGTCCACGTCACACCCTCCTGGACGAAGTCGTCCAACAGGCTCTCCGGATCCAGATGCGGGCCCGGGAAGACCTGCTTCGACCCGAGCATCGCGGCGAGGTACGGATAGCCCCACGCGTTCGCGTGGAACATCGGGACCACCGGAAGGATCGCGTCCTGCTCCGAGACGCCGACGCCGAGCGGGTTGGCGGCCGCGACGCCGAGCGTGTGCAGGATCGTCGAGCGGTGCGAGTACACGACACCCTTCGGCATGCCGGTGGTGCCGCTCGTGTAACACATCGCGGCTGCTTCGTTCTCGTCGAGGTCGGGCTCGACCCATGCGTCCGGATCCGCAGAGGCGAGCAACTCCTCGTACGAATCCTCGACGACGAACACGTGCTCGATCTGCGTCTGGTCGCGGAACTGGTCGACCAACGGCGCCAGGCTTGCGTCGACGATTAGCGCGCGATCGCCTGCGTGAGCGGCGATGTAGCCGATGTCGTTGGGATGAAGGCGCAGATTGAGCGTGTGCAGGACGAAGCCGCCGCACGGAACGCCGAAGTACGCCTCCAGATGCTGGTAGTGGTTCCAGCTCAGCGTCGCGATGCGGTCGCCGCGCTCGAGGCCGAGCTCACCCAACGCCACGGCGAGCTGCTTGGCGCGGCGCGCCATGTCCGAGTAGGTGTACCGGTGGAACGACTTGTCGGGCAGGCGAGTGACGATCTCCTTCTCGCCGAAATACGTCTCCGCGCGCCGAAGCAAGGTCGGAAGCGTCAGCTGGAAGTCCATCATCAGGCCGTTCATCGCTCCTCCTTTTGATTCAACAGCACGCGTTCATACACGCGGTCACGAAGCCGATCCGGAAGTTTCTCGACGCCGGACCGTAGCTTCGCGTCCAGGCCCACGAGCTTGCGGGTACGCGGTCGCTCCCTTGTGAGGGCCTCTTCGACCGCTCGAGCGACCTCTTCTGCGGACGCGCCCTTCGCACCCCGCTTCAGCGCGACTTGGCGGAACGCAGCGATCCGTTCTCCGTACAGGCGCTTGAGCTCGGCCCCCGCCCCGTTCGTCAAGGCATCGGCGATCACCGCGGACTTGGTCCAGATCGGGGTCTTGATCGTTCCCGGTTGAACCAGGGAAACGTCGACTCCGAACGGGCGCAGCTCCACGCGCCACGTGTCGGCCACCGCCTCGAGCGCATGCTTCGAAGCCGCGTATGGGCCAAGGAACGGGAGCGCGCTCTGTCCTGCAATCGAGCCGATGAAGACGATCCGTCCCCGCGAGCGCCGCAAGTGCGGGAGGAAGGCCTGCGTGATGGCGATCTGCCCGACGACGTTCACCTCGAGCTGCCGTCGCAGCTCGTCCAATGGGATGAACTCGAGCGGAAGTGCAAGCGCAATGCCCGCGTTGTTGACCAGTCCATGCAGCTCCCCGACGCGCTCCGCCGCCGCGCGAACCTGGTCCTCGTCGGTCACGTCGAGCAGGATCTCTTCCGTGCCCGGTGGTGCGTCCCCTGCGCGCCGGACGCCGGCGAAAACGCGCCAGCCGGCACCGGCGAGACGGACCGCGCAGGCCGCGCCGATTCCCGATGACGCCCCCGTGACGAGCGCCGTGCGCGTCATCAGTCGAGCAGCCAGGCCGCGACCTTCGCGCGCAGTTCGCGCGGATAGCCGCCGTGGGCCTGGATCCAGAGCGCCCGCTTGTAGTAGCGATGGAGCACGTGCTCCCACGTGAAGCCGATGCCGCCGAGCACCTGGATCGCGCGTTCGCACGCGGCAACGGCAACGTCTCCGGCGTAGCTCTTGGCCGCCGCAGCTGCGATCGGCGCCTGCTCGTCGTCCTCGGCAACGCACCACGCCGCCCAGTAAGCAATCGAGCGTGCGAGCTCCGTGTCGACATAGGTGTCGGCAAGCGGATGCGACACGGCCTGGTAGACGCCGATCGGCCGGCCGAACTGCTCGCGGGTCTTCGCATGCTCGACTCCGAGCTCGAGCGCGCGGCGGGCGATTCCGGCCGCCTCCAATGCAAGCGCGGCAAGTTGTTCGTTCTCTGGAGCCGCCGAATCGAAGAACTCGTCACCCCGATTCGCACGCCCTGCCTCTTCGAACACCACTGCCCGGTCGAGAAAAGCGAGCTCGTCGAGCTCCTCCCGTCCCCAACCGCCGTTCGCGAGCACCTCACGCGCCTCGCGCCGCAGCAGGTCTTGCTCCTCGGTGAAGGCGAACTGCATCAGCGTGACCTTGGGAGGCCGAGCACGCGCTCGGCGATGATGTTGCGCAGGATCTCGCTCGTGCCCGCCTCGATCGTGTTGCCACGGCTGCGTTGCTGTTGGTAGCCCCAGTAACCGTCGTCTTCGCCGCCGAGGATCTCCATCGCGAGCTTCGTCAGACGCTGGTTCTGCTCCGACCAGTGCAGCTTCGAGCCGGACCCCTCCGGCCCCGGTATGCCCGTCTTGATCAACGTCGTCAGCGAGCGGTAATTCGTCAGCTTCAACGCCTGCAGCTCGATCCACTCCTGTGCGACGCGGTCCCGGATGATCGGATCGTCCGCGGCACGCTCCTTCGTCAGCGCGATCAGCTTGTTCACCTGCGCGTCGAGTGTGCCGGTGAGGGCGAAGCCCAGCGTTCCGCGTTCGTGCAGGAGCGTCGTCATTGCCACCTGCCAGCCGCCGCCGATTTCGCCGAGCAAATTCTCGCGTGGAACCTCGACGTCTGTGAAGAAGATCTCGTTGAACTCGGCCTCGCCGGTGATCTGGCGTAGCGGCCTGACCTCGACCCCCGGAGCATGCATGTCGACGATCACGTACGTGAGGCCGGCGTGACGCTGGGACTCCGGGTCGCTGCGGCCGACGAGGATGCAGAAGTCCGCGTGGTGTGCGATCGACGACCACACCTTCTGGCCGTTGACGAGGAAATGGTCGTCCCTCGGCTCGATGCGCGTGCGAACAGCCGAAAGATCAGAACCGGCGTCCGGCTCGGAGAACCCCTGGCACCAGATCTCCTCCGCGGACAACATCTTGGCGAGGTAGCGCTGTTTCTGCACCTCGTCGCCGTGCGCCATGATCGTCGGCCCGGCCATCCCGAGCGCGATCACGTTCATGTGATTCGGCGCTCCCGCGCGCGCGAACTCCTCCAGAGCGATCGCCTGGTGGCTGTAGGGGGCGCCGCGGCCGCCGTACTCCTCGGGCCAGGTCAAACCGGCGTAGCCCGCATCGAACATCTTCCGGCTCCACTCCGGCCCCGTCTCGGCCGGGAGGTTCTCCGCAAGCCAGGCCCGGACCTGTGCCCGGAAGGCGCCTTCGTCAGGGCTGTCGCGCAGGTTCACAGGCGGAATCTAGAACAGAATCACCGAGCGGATGACCTCGCCCGCCTTGAGGTCGTCGAACGCCTGCGCCACGTCCTCGAGCCCGACCCGCTTCGTGACCATCCCTGCGAGATCGATTTTGCCCTCCCGGGCCCACTGGACAAGTTGTGGGAAATCCAGTGCGGGGACATGGTCGCCGCCGTGCGAGACGACGACCCGTAGGCGCCGGTCGAAGAGCTGCTGGAGATCGATCGCCGCCGCCGCGCCGGGCTGAGGGAGACCGATGTACACGAGCGTGCCGGCATGGCCGAGCATTTCGAGGCCCTGGGCGACGGTCTCCGGCCGGCCCACGACGTCGAAGACGAAGTCGAGCTTCGCACCCGGTTCGCGATGGGTTGCGCCGAAGACCTCGGCCGCAGCAAGCTTCCGTTCCTCGAGGTCGAGCGCGTAAATCTCCGACGCGCCGGCGAGCCGCGCGCCCTGGACGACCGAGAGACCGACTGCCCCGCAGCCGATGACGGCGATGCGCGCCCCCTCCCAGACGCCGGCCGTGTTCAAAACGGAGCCGACGCCGGTGGCGACGCTGCAGCCGATCAGGCACGCCTGCTCCGGCGGCAGCCCCTCGGCGATCGGGATCGCGGCCGCGGAGTGGACGACCGTGCGTGTGGCGAACGTGCCCAGTTGCAACGTCTGCGAAAGAGCGCGGCCGTCCGCGAGATGCAGGCGGTCCCTCACTCCGGGAGGAGTGCGGCAGCGGCGGACGTCGCCACGCGCACACCAACGGCAGGCACCGCACGGCGAGCGCCACCCGAGCACGACGCGATCTCCCGGCGCAAGCGTCGTGACGCCGCCGCCGACCTCTTCCACGACGCCAGCTCCTTCGTGGCCCAGCACGACCGGCAACCGGTGCGCCCAGCCGGTCTCGACGACATGAAGATCGCTATGGCAGACCCCACTCGCTTCGATCCGGACGAGCACCTCGCCTTCGCCCGGCGCGTCGACCTCGATCTCTTCGAGGTCAAAACGGCCGACCTCGCTCAGGACGACGGCGCGATCCATGCCGCATCGAGATCGCGCGCGACCGTGCCACCGATCAGCGCGAGCGTTAAGTCCGTTTCGGCGGCCAACTGTTGGAGCACCGCCTCCACACCGGGCTGGCCGCCGACCGCGAGTCCGTAGACGTACGGCCGGCCGAGGAGCACGGCGTTCGCTCCGAGTGCAAGCGCCTTCAGGACGTCGGCGCCCCCGCGAATCCCTCCGTCCATCAAGACGGGCGCGTCCGGGCCGACGGCGGCACGGACCTCCAGCAGCGCGTCGAGCGAGGCGATCGCTCCGTCGACCTGGCGCCCGCCGTGATTCGAGACGACGATGCCGTCGACCCCTGCGTCGAATGCGCGCACCGCGTCGTCGGCTGTTAGCACGCCCTTCGCCAATAGCGGCAGCGAGGTCAACTCGCGGAGCCAGGCGAGGTCGTCCCACCGCAGAGCAAGGTTCGGGAACATTGCGAGCATCGTCCCGGCAGCTACGAGCGGATCGTCCTCGGGCGGAACGGACAAACGTGAACGGAAGACGGGATCGCTCGTGAACTGCGCGATCCCCTCGCCCTGACGAAACGGCAGATAGGCATTGCGCAAGTCGCGTGGACGCCAACCCAACGTCAGGGTGTCGAGTGTGACCACGATCGCGGCATAGCCGGACGCCTCGGCCCGGCGCACGAGGCTCTCGACCACCTCCCGATCGCTGACCCAGTAGAGCTGGAACCACCTTGGCGCGTCGCCCATCGCAGCCGCGATCTCCTCGATCGAGTGCGATGCCGCAGTGGAGAGGATGAATGGGACGCGCAACGCCGCCGCGGCGCGCGCCGGAGCGAGCTCACCGTCGGGATGGGCGATGCTGAGGACCCCGACCGGCGCGAGGAAGAACGGGAACGGCGACGGCGTTCCCAACACCTCGACCGAAAGGTCCCGCACGCTGTTGCCCGCCAGCATGCGCGGGCGGAGGCGCCGCTGCTCGAACGCCTCCCGATTGGCACGCACCGTCGCCTCGTTTCCCGCACCCCCCGCGATGTAGCCGAAGGGGCCCGGCTCGAGCTTCTCAGAGGCCAACGCCTCCCACTCGTCGGCGCCGACGGGCCAAGGCGACTCGCCGGTGACGTAGATCTCGTTTTGGAACTGACTACCGTCGAAATGCATTCGCCGTCCGGACGGTCATATCATCCCGCCTCCGATGGCGCTTCTTGCGGTTGAGGACGTCACGCGGCGGTTCGGCGGCATTGTCGCCCTCGCCGACGTCTCGCTTGCGGTGGAGAAAGGAGGCATCGTCGGGCTGATCGGGCCGAACGGTGCCGGAAAGACGACGCTCTTCAATCTGATCACGCGGCTTTACCGCCCGAACAGCGGCCGTATCCTTTTCGACGGCAAGGACCTGACTCGAACGCCTGCTTACCGGATCGTGCGACTCGGGATCGCTCGCACCTTCCAGAACGTCGTGCTCTTCCAGAACATGACGGTGCTCGAGAACCTGCTTGTCGGCGCCCACTCGCAGCTGCGTCCCTTCTCGGAGCGTCGCGGCCGGAAGCAGGCCGAGGAGATGCTCGAGTACCTCCAGCTCGGCGACCTCGGCGAGCGGCTGCCGGGTGGGCTCCCCTTCGGGACGCTCAAGCGCGTCGAGCTCGCGCGCGCGCTCGTCGCCAAGCCGACACTGCTTCTGCTCGACGAGCCCGCCGGTGGGCTCAACCACGAAGAAGTCGGTGAGCTCGCCGAGGTGATTCGCCGCCTTCGCCGTGATTTCGACCTGACGATCCTGCTCGTCGAACACCACATGCAGCTGGTGATGTCGGTCTGCGACCGCGTGCACGTGCTCAACTTCGGCCGCAAGATCGCCGAGGGAACGCCCGCCGAGGTGCAGGCAAATCCGGACGTGATCGAGGCCTACTTGGGAGCCGAGAGTGTCGACGCTGCTTGAGCTGCGCGGAGTCGAGGCGCGGTATGGACCGATCAAGGCCCTGCACGGTGTCTCGCTGACAGTCGCGGAAGGCGAGATCGTCGCCCTGCTCGGGGCCAACGGAGCCGGCAAGACGACAACGCTGCGCGCGGTGTCGGGAACCGTGCGGCACACCGGCGAGATCGTCTTCGAGGGCAAGCAGATCGCACGCAGCAAGCCGGACGCGGTCGCGCGGGCCGGCGTCGCGCACGTTCCCGAGGGTCGGGGCCTCTTCGCGGAACTGAGTGTCTGGGAGAACCTCCGCATGGGCGCCTACGTTCGCGGCGAGCGGCGAACGCTGCGCCAGGAAGCGCCGCGCGTCTTCAAGTACTTTCCCTGGCTGGAGCGCCGTCGCGACCAGCAGGCGGGCACGCTGAGCGGCGGTGAGCAGCAGATGCTCGCGCTCGCCCGCGCGCTGGTCGGCCGGCCGCGGCTGTTGATGCTCGACGAGCCGTCGCTCGGGCTCGCGCCGACGGTCGTCCAGGAGATCTTCCGCATCGTCAAGGAGCTCAACGCGGACGACGGGCTGACGGTGCTCGTCGTCGAGCAGAATGCGAACGTCGCGCTCGCTGCGGCGGCTCGCGCGTACGTGCTCGAGGTGGGTCAGGTGGCGATCGAGGGCGAGAGCGCTGAGCTTCGCCGCCACGAAGGCGTCCGAAAGTCCTACCTCGGGTATTGATGGCGCTCCCGCTCGCAGTTGTCTGGTCACAGGTCGCGCAACAGGTGACGAGCGGCCTCGCCGCCGGTGCGATCTACGCGAGCCTCGCGCTCGCACTCGTCCTGATCTATCAGACGACGAATGTCGTCAACTTCGCGCAGGGGGAGATGGCGACCTTCACGACCTTCATCGCCTGGACGATCATGAACCACGGTGTCCCGTATTGGCCTGCATTCGCCCTGACGCTGTTGATCGCATTCGGCGGCGGCGTCACAGTCGAGCGCGTGCTCATCCGGCCGGTCGAGCATCGTCCGGAGCTCGTGATCGTGATCCTGACGATCGGGATGTTGATCGCGATCAACGGGCTCACCGGCTGGATCTGGGGACCCGGGGTGAAGGCTTTCGACAGCCCGTTCCCCAACCGCTCGGTGATCGTCGGGGGAGTGGCGATCTCGATCCAGGACATCGGCACGTTTTGCATCTGTCTCGGCACCGTCCTCGTGCTCTGGCTCTTCTTCCGGTTCACGACGCTCGGGCTCGCGATGCGGTCGGTCGCCTTCAATCCCGATGCGAGCAGGCTGATGGGAGTTCGTGTCGGCTGGATGCTTGCGCTGGGCTGGGGCTTCGCGGCTGCCCTCGGTGCGGTCGCGGGGATGATGGCCGCGCCGACGGTCTTCCTCGACCCAGACATGATGCTCGTTCTCTTGATCTACGCGTTCGCGGCGGCCGTGCTCGGCGGAATCGACAGCCCAGTCGGCGCCGTTGTCGGGGGCCTCCTCCTCGGCGTCGTGATCAACCTGCTCGGCAGCTACGTCGACTTCGTCGGCCAGGAGCTCAGATTGCCGACCGCCCTGGCCGTGCTGCTGCTCGTGCTCGTCATCCGGCCGACGGGTCTCTTCGGTCGTGTCGTGGTGAGGAGGGTTTGATGCGTCGATGGGCCGCTCCGACATTGCAAGGCCTCGTGCTTGCAGCGGCGGTCGTGCTGATCGTAGTGCTGCCGCGGTTCACGAGCGAGTTCCGACTCGGGCAGTTCACGTTCGTCGGGATCTACTTCATCGCGCTGCTCGGTCTCAACATCCTCACGGGATACAACGGCCAGATCTCGCTCGGCCATGCCGCATTCATGGCGATCGGGGGCTACACGGCGGCGATCCTCATCCTCGGGCAGAAGGGATTCGAGCTCGCCGGCCACGATCCCTCGCACATCATCCCCGAGCACGGGATGCGCCCACTCTTCACGATCCCCATCGCCGGTCTCGTCGCCGGTGTGATCGGCTACCTGTTCGGGCTTCCCGCCCTGCGTCTGGCGGCCGTCTCGCTGGCACTGGCCACACTCGCCGTCGCCGTCTCGTTTCCGGCCTTGGCGAAGCGGTTCGAGCATCTGACCGGCGGCGGAGGCGGGTTGTCCCTCCCACTGCCGCAGGCGCCGTTCGGCTGGGACATCTCGACTCCGCACTGGCTCTACTACGAAGCGTGGGTGACAGCTGCGATCCTGTTCGTCGTCGCCTGGCTACTCGTTCGGGGAAGGGTGGGGCGTGCGTGGCGCGCCATTCGTGACGGCGAGATCGCGGCCGTTTCGTCAGGAGTCAGCCCGGCCGTCTACAAGACGCTCGCCTTCGGCATCTCGGCGGCGTATGCCGGAGTCGCAGGCGCCCTCTTCGCAATCCAGGTCTCGTACATAAATCCGGACACCTTCCCGGTGACACTCTCCATCCTCCTCCTGGCGAGCGTCGTCATCGGCGGTCTCTCCTCGCTGTCCGGCGTGATCGTCGGCGCCCTCGTCCTGGAGTTCCTGCCCATCTACGCCCAGGAGCCTCCCGTCCTGCACCTGAATTTCGCGAAGCAGGCCGGACCGGTGGTCTTCGGGGTCGTCCTGATGGTGATCGTGCTCCTGGTCCCCGGTGGGATGGCGAGCCTCATCCGGCGGATCACCCGCCCGGTGACGGCAGCCCTTGCCCGGAGGACCTGACCGTGAGAGCCTTGCGCATCGTCAGTCACCAGTGCTGCGTACCAAGAGGTGCGACAATCAACAAACCACTCGAGCGCTCGTCACATACGAGTACCGAGAGAAGTTGAATTCGGAGGAGGAGGGAGACTCGTGAACAGAGCGCTAATCGCGCTTGCGGCCGTTGTCGCAGCGCTGGCCGTGAGCATCCCCGGCGCATTCGGACGCACGCTGGAAGCCGCGGCGCCGACCGCGACGCCGGGCGTCACATCGTCGACGATCACGATCGGCGGGACCTTCCCGCTGAGCGGGCCGGCGTCGCTCTACGCGCCCATTCCACGCGGGATGGAGGCCTACTTCAAGTGGGTCAACACGCGCAAGGGGCCGGACGGCAAGGTGGGCATCAGGGGACGCAAGATCGTGTGGAAGTACTACGACGACGGGTACAACCCCGCCCAGACCGTGCAGCTGACGAACAAGCTGATCCTCGAGGACAAGGTCTTCGCGGACGTCGGCTCGCTGGGAACGGAACACAACCAGGCGATTCGACCGCTCTTGAACGACCGGAAGATTCCGCAGATCCTGGTGGCCACCGGTGCGAGCCTCTGGGGCCTCCAGCACAAGCAATTCCCCTGGACGATCGGCTGGCAGCCCGACTACATCGCCGAAGGGCGCTCGTACGGCCTCTGGATCGTGAAGAACGCACCGAACGCAAAGATCGCGATCTTCTACCAGAACGACGACTACGGGAAGGACTACCTCCGCGGGGTGAAGATCGGCCTCGGTGCCAAGAAGAGCCTGATCGTTTCGGAGCAGAGCTACGAAGTGACGGACACGAGCTACGCCTCGCAGCTCGCGCGGCAGAAGGCATCGGGAGCAGACACGTGGGTGCTGCTCTCGATCCCGACGCCGACTGTGCGTGCACTTGCGACGGCGAAGGCGCTCAACTGGAAGCCGGATACGATCGTGATCAATTCGGTAGCCGCGATCGACGTGGTCATGAAGGCCGCAGCGGCATCCGCGGGCGCGGCGTACGTCAACGGGGCGATCAGCTCGGGCTACCTGAAGAACAACAACAACCCGGAGTACGCGAACGACCCGATCGTCACGCGCTACCAAGCGCTGTTGGCGCAGTACGGGCCGAGCGGCGCCGACCCGAAGAACACGTTCTATTTCTACGGGTTCGCGAAGGGATACGACGTCGTGAAGCTGCTCTACAACGCGGGCAAGAACCCAACGCGGGCGTCGCTGATCAAGGCGACGCGGAACATGAACTGGGTCAACCCGTACATGATCAAAGGCATCAAGGTCAAGACCAGCAAGAACGACCACTTCCCGATCTCCCAGCTGAAGCTCGTTCGGTATGGCAACGGGACGTTCAGCGAGTTCGGGTCCCTGATCAAGGGACGCTGAACCATCGCGCTGTGGGGCCGGCGAATCCACGCCGGCCCCACCGCTCTTCGATGGACTTCTCTCTCACCCCCGAGCAGGAGCTGATCCGGGCCTCCGCCCGCGAGTTCTGCGAGCGGGAGATCGCCCCCCATGCCCGCGACTGGGACCGCGCCGAAGAGCTCGACCGCGGGCTCGTCCCCAAGCTCGCCGCCGCGGGTTACCTGGGCGCGACGATTGCGGAGGAGTACGGCGGCATGGGCCTCGACACGGTCTCGTACTGCCTGCTGATGGAAGAGCTCGGCCGCGCGGATTCATCGGTGCGCGGGATCGTCTCCGTGAACCTCGGCCTGGTCGGGAAGACGATCGCAAAGTGGGGAACCGACGAGCAAAAGCGCGAGTGGCTGCCGCAGCTCGCGTCTGGGGACGTGCTCGGCTGTTACGCGCTCACCGAGCCCGGTTCTGGCTCCGATCCCGCGAGCCTCGTGACACGCGCGGAGCGCGACGGCGACCACTGGGTGCTCAACGGTTCGAAGCTCTTCATCACGCTCGGCAGCTGGGCCGGCCTCGCACTCGTGTTCGCCCGCAGCGGCGGTGAGGGCGCTCGCGGTCTGACGTGCTTTCTGGTGCCGACGGACTCGGCCGGCTTCTCCGCTTCTCCGGTCAAAGGCAAGCTCGGGCTGCGGGCGCAGGACACCGCCGAAGTCTTTCTCGACGGTGTCCGGGTCACCGACTCGAGCCGCCTCGGCGCGGAAGGCGACGGCTTCAAGGTGGCGATGTCGGCCCTCGACAACGGCCGCATCTCACTTGCTGCAGGCTGCGTCGGAATCACGCAGGGCTGCCTCGATGCGTGCGTCGAATACGCAGGAGAGCGGCGCCAGTTCGGCAAGACGATCTCGTCGTTCCAGCTCGTCCAGGAGCTGCTGGCGGACATGTCGGTCGAGCTCGAAGCGGCGCGGCTCCTGACCTGGCGCGCCGCGCTCCTTGCCGACTCGGGACGACGTCACACGCTCGAGTCGTCGGTCGCGAAGTACTACGCGAGCGAAGTCTCGGTCCGCGCAGCGAATGCGGCGGTTCAGGTGCACGGCGGCTACGGTTACGTGGACGAGTATCCGGTGGGCAAGTACCTTCGTGACGCACGTGTGACGACGCTCTACGAAGGAACGAGCCAGATCCAGAAGCTCATCATCGGACGGGCGCTCACCGGCGAGAGCGCTTTCACGTAGGAGGAGGTCGAATGCCGAAGCTCGACGGAAAGGTCGCGATCGTCACCGGTGCGGGTCGCGGTATCGGCCGAGAGCACGCCCTCGCGCTCGCACGTGCGGGCGCAAAGATCGTCGTCAACGACCTCGGCGCGTCGCTGGCCGGCGAGGGTGCCGACACCGGACCGGCACAGGACGTCGTGCGGGAGATCGAGGCGCTCGGCGGCGAGGCTGTCGCCGACGGCGAGAACGTCGCCGACTTCGCCGGCGCGAAGCGCCTGACCGACGGCGCCGTCGCCGCCTTTGGCCGCCTGGACATCCTCGTCAACAACGCCGGGATCCTGCGTGACCGCATGCTCGTCAACATGGAAGAGCACGAGTGGGACGCGGTGATCGAGGTGCACCTGAAGGGCCACTTCGCGCCGACGCGGCATGCCGCGGCCCACTGGCGTGAGCGCTCGAAGGCGGGCGACCAGGTGGCCGGGCGCGTCATCAATACGTCGAGTCCCTCCGGCGTCTTCGGCAACGTCGGCCAGCTCAATTACGGCGCGGCTAAGGCCGGGATCGTCGGCTTCACGCTGATCGCCGCGCAGGAGCTCCAGCGCTACGGAGTGACCGTGAACGCGATCGCGCCGAATGCGCGAACGCGCATGACCGAGGCCGCGTTCGGTGAGATCCCACCGCCTGAGAACGGCTTCGACGCTGCGGACCCTGCGAACAATTCCCCGATCGTCGTCGCCCTCTGCGCGGACGACGCCCAGGACATCACCGGTCAGGTGTTCTTCATCTACGGCGGCGTCGTCAACATGCTGCGCGGCTGGGAAGCCGGGGAATTGTTCGCAAGCGGGGAGCGTTGGGACCCTGACGCCTTGTTGCAGGAGCTCCGAGACCGTCTCCCGGACGGGGCCGCGCCCCCCGGAATGCTCGCTTCCATGCACCAGGCCGGCGGTCAATCGATGAGGGAGTGATGACCACGAGATGACGACCACGCTGACGATCGAGGAGCTCGAGCAGTCGGGCAAGCGCGAGCTCGGGACGAGCGACTGGCACGAGGTCACGCAGGACCAGATCAACCTCTTCGCCGAGGCAACCGGCGACCACCAGTGGATCCACGTCGATCCCGAAGCTGCCGCGAACGGACCGTTCGGGACTACAGTCGCCCACGGGTACCTGACGTTGTCGATGCTGCCGATGCTGCTCAGCGAGGTCGTATCCGTCAGCGACGCCGTCATGGGCGTCAACTACGGGACAGAGAAAATTCGTTTCACGAGCCCCGTGCCATCGGGCTCGCGCGTCCGCCTGCACGGGAAGCTCCTCAGCACCGAGCGGCGCGGCCCCGGCTTGATCTGGCACGTCGGCATCCAGATCGAGGTCGAGGGCAAGGAGAAGCCTGCGCTCGTCGGCGAGGTCGTCTTCATGGCAGCGGGAGCACCAGATGCCTGAAGCAGTCATCGTCGCCGCCACCAGGACGCCGATCGGCCGCGCGCGCAAGGGCTCCCTCGTCGACGTACGTCCCGACGATCTCGCCGCGTTCGCCATCGACTCCGTGCTGAAGCAGATTCCCGAGCTCGATCGCGCCGAGATCGTGGACGTGATGGTGGGCTGCGGCTTTCCGCAGGACAAGCAAGGAATGAACCTCGGGCGGCGTGTGGCCCTCCTCGCCGAGCTCCCGGAGACCGTGCCCGGCACGACCGTCAATCGCTTTTGCGCATCGAGCCTGCAGACGATCCGCATGGCGTTCCACGCGATCCGGGCCGGTGAGGGCGATGTGTACGTCGCTGCGGGCGTCGAGTCGATCACGCAGGTCGACGGCTATCCGAAGGACGCCGAGGAACTGCATCCGAAGCTCTTCGGCGACGACGCGCCGATCGCGAACGTCTACATCCCGATGGGCCTCACGGCGGAGAATGTCGCCGAGCAGTGGAACGTTTCCCGCGAGGACATGGACCGCTTCGCCCAGCAGTCGCAGGAGCGCGCCGTCGCCGCTCAGGAATCCGGCTTCTTCGCGCGGGAGATCACGCCGTGGGACGGCGTCGCGAAAGACGACGGGCCGCGGCCGGACTCCACACTCGAGAAGCTGTCTCAGCTGGAGCCGGCTTTCAAGCCGGGCGGAAAGGTGACGGCGGGTAACTCCTGCCCCTTGAACGACGGGGCGGCGGCGGTCGTCGTTATGAGTGACACGCGCGCGCGAGAGCTGGGGATCACGCCGCTTGCCCGGATCATCGCCTCGTCCGTTTCCGGCGTCGCGCCGGAGGTCATGGGCGTAGGCCCGATCGAGGCGGTGCGCAAAGCTCTGAAGCAGGCGGGGATGACGATCGACGAGGTCGACGTGGTCGAGTTGAACGAGGCGTTCGCGGCGCAGGTCATTCCCGTCTGCAGCGAGATCGGAGTCGACCCGTTCAGCGACAAGCTGAACCCGCACGGCGGTGCGATCGCACTCGGCCATCCCTACGGAATGACCGGCGCGCGAATCATGAACACGCTGCTCAACGACCTGCGGACTCTCGACAGGACGATCGGAGTCGAGACGATGTGTGTCGGCGGCGGCCAGGGCATGGCCATGGTCGTCGAGCGGCTCAACTAGTCTCATTCCATGGCGATCGCTGACCTCTCGGCTTCCGCCGACTTCGCGGAGTTGCGCGCCGAGTACCGCGCCTTCATGGAGGAGCACGTGTATCCGAACGAGGTCGCGCTCGGACGCGAGGATGATCCAGCGCAGGAGTTGATCGTGGAGCTGCGTGCACGTGCAAAGACGGAGGGCCTGTGGGCGCCGCACCTCCCGCCGGAAGCGGGTGGAACCGGGCAAGGTTTTCTCGCCTACGCCCACCTGAACGAGGAGATCGGGCGCGTGCTTTGGGCGCAGTACGTCTTCAACTGCCAGGCGCCCGATGCCGGCAACGGGGAGATCCTCCACCTGTTCGGCACGGAGGAGCAGAAGGAGCGCTGGCTGAAGCCGCTCGTCGCGGGTGAGATCCGGTCGTTCTTCTCGATGACCGAGCCGGAGGTGTCCGGCTCCGATCCGACCGACCTGCGGACAACCGCAGTGCTCGACGGCGACGAGTGGGTGATCAACGGCCACAAGTGGTTCTCCTCCGGTGCGGAGGGCGCGGCCTTCGGGATCGTCATGGCCGTGACCGAGCCAGACGCCGACCCGCGGCGCCGCACGAGTCAGATCATCGTTCCCGCCGACGCCTCCGGAATCCAGGTGGAGCCGGTGCCGACGCTCGGACACCGCGGCCGCGGCTGGACGACGCACTGCGAGGTGACGTATAGCGACGTGCGTGTGCCGGCGGAGAGTCTCCTCGGCGAGCGAGGTAGCGGGTTCCTCATCGCGCAGAAACGGCTCGGTCCAGGACGGATCCACCACGTGATGCGGTGGCTCGGACAGATGCAGCGCGCCTTCGAGCTGATGTGCACGCGCGCGCTCGAGCGCGAAGCGTTCGGCGGCCCCCTGGCCGAGAAGCAGACCGTGCAGAACTGGATCGCCGACTCTGCAGCGGAGATTCAGGCCTGTCGGCTGCTGACGCTCGACGCCGCCCACAAGATCGACGAAGAAAAGGATGCGCGGGTTGAGATCTCGCTGATCAAGTTCTATGCGGCCGACGCCCTATCCCGTGTGGTCGACCGAGCGGTGCAGGTCCACGGCGCGCTCGGACTGACCGACCGGTCGCCGCTCGCACACATGTACTCACTCGCACGCGGAGCGCACATCTACGACGGGCCGGACGAGGTTCATCGGATGGTCGTGAGCCGTCGCATCCTGAAGGCGTTCGCGTCGGGCGAGGGCTGGAGCTTCAACTAGCGGGTTGAGGTGGCTCCCCGACGCTCACGCCCGCTGCGTCACGCGGGCCAGGCACGTTCGGAAAGCGGAACGCAAGCGGCTCGCGCCCGGGTTGCACGACCCAGACCTGACCGGTCTCACTGCCGCGCGCCGCAGCGAGAACGGCCTGCGCGACGGTTTCAGGCTGTAGCAGCGGGAAGCCTGCAGCGGTGAAAGGCGCGGAGTTGAGCAGCGGCGTCTCGACGAAGCCCGGCGCGACGGCGTTGATGCGTATCCCCCGCTCCTCGAGCTGCGGTGCGACGCTCCTGACGAAGCCGATCACTGCGTGCTTGGTGAGCGTGTAGATCGGATCGGCGGGCGACGGAACCAGGCCCGCGAGCGACGCGGTCGCGACGATCGCGCTTCCCGGTTCCATGACGTCAGCCAGCCGTCGAACGCCGAAGACGACGCCGTCGAGATTCGCGCCGAGGATGCGGCGGTATGCGTCGTCCGACAGCCGGCTCACGTCCTGCTCGCCTGTGGTGACGCCCGCGTTCAGACACGCGAGCTGGACCGCACCGACGGTCTCCCAAGCCAGCGCGTCCGAGACGTCGAACCCGCCGGCGATGTCGAGCGACTGCACGTCGGTGCCCTCGCTGCGCAAGAGATCGACGATCGCGGCACCGATTCCGGAGGCGCTTCCCGTCACGAGTGCGGTGCGCGGAAACATCGGGTCATACTGCCGCATCCGCATCGCGATGACCATTCCGTTCACCGGCGTCCCCTTGCACGAGCTCGGGCCGTTGGTGCGCCGGCTCGACGAGGCGGGCTACGACAGCGTGTGGTCGGCCGAGTCGACGGAGTTCGACGGCTTCACACCACTCGTTGTCGCGGCTGAGCACAGCACGCGGTTGCGGCTGGCGACGGGCATCGTCAACGTCTACACGCGCGGCCCGGCGCTCCTCGCGCAGACCGCGGCGGCGATCGCGGATGTCAGCAACGGCCGCTTCGTGCTCGGGCTCGGCGCGTCGTCGAACGTGATCGTCGAGCAATGGAACGGCATCCCGTTCCGCCGGCCGCTCGCGAAAGTGGAAGAGACGGTCGAATATCTCCGCACGGTTTTGGCCGGCGAGCGCGGCGCCAGCGGGTTCAAACTCCCTTCACCGCCGGACCGGCCCGTGCCGATCGTCCTGGCGGCCCTGCGCGACCGGATGTTGGGCCTTGCCGCGCGAATCGCCGACGGTGCGTTCACCAACTTCCTGCCGCTGAGCCGCGCCGCGAAGGTCGTCGACGCATTCGCAATGCCGGAGAAGGAGCTCGCGTGCCGGTTCTTCTCGATCCACGGCCCCGAGGACGAGGCTCTCGTCGCCGCGAAGCGGATCTTTGTCGCGTACGCGACGGTGCCCGTCTACGCCGAGTTCTTCCGCTGGCTCGGCTTCGGCGACGAGATCGGTCCGGTCCTCGAAGCGTGGAAAGCTGGCGATCGCAAGCGCGCGCTCGAGGTCGCGCCTGAGGTGCTCGTCCGCGAGATCTTTCTGCTCGGCCCCGTGGAGGCACAGCGCGAGCGCCTGGCAGAGTTTGCCGCGGGCGGCATCACCACCGCCGTGCTCGCGCTGTCCTGCCCACCGGACGAAGTGCCAGCATTGATCGACGCGTTCGCGCCCGGCTAGGACGTGACACCAAAGGCTGGGGTCAGACCCCGGACGTTCGAGACGCGACAGCAAAAGCTGGGGTCAGACCCTGGACGTTCGAGACGTGACAGCGAGCCTGAGTCAGACCCCGCGCCGGGATGGTGTCAGGATCCGGACATGGACATCGTCGAGCGCCGAACCGACGCACACGACGCAGCACGCCCGCCGCTGGTGATCCTGGAAGCGGTCCGCTCGTTCCTCGACGAGCACCTACTGGGAGCAGGCGCGCTGCAAGCGCACCGGATCGGCGAGGGCGGCGGCTCGAACTTCTCCTTCCTGCTCGAGCGGGACGACGGAACGCGCTACGTGCTGCGGCGACCCCCGCGGCCGCCGTTGCCGCCGTCGGCGCACGATGTCGTGCGCGAGTCGGGCCTGCAGCTCGCGCTCGCACCACTCGGGATCCGCGTCCCGAACATCCGCGCCGTGTGCGAGGACGAATCGCTCCTTGGAGTCCCTTTCTACGTCATGGACTACATCGACGGGGACGTGATCACGACCGCGCTGCCGCCACCGCTCGACCACGACCCCTCGGCGCGGCGCCGTCTGGCGAACGACCTCGTCGAGACGCTCGTGGAGATCCATGCGGCAGACGTGCGCGTGCCGGCTCTGGCCGCGTTCCTCAGACCTGGGAACTACAACGATCGCCAGGTCCGTCGGTTCTCGCAGTTGTGGGAGCTGAACCAGACGCGCGATCTCCCCACGGTGGTCAACGTAGGGCGCTGGCTCGCGGCGAATGTGCCCGACCAACTGCCTGCAACCGTCGTCCACGGCGATTACCGCCTCGGAAACATGATCGTCACGCGCGAGGAGCCGGAGCGGATCGCGGCCGTGCTCGACTGGGAGATGGGCGCGATCGGCGACCCTCGCGCCGACGTCGGCTATCTCGTCGCGACCTACAGCGAGCCCGGAGGCCGTGAAAATCCACTCGGGACGTCCCCGGTCACAGGGATGGAGGGCTTCCCCACGCGGAACGAACTGGTGGAACGCTACGAGAGCCGAAGCGGCCGAGCCGTCGAATCGCTGCCATGGTTCGAGGCGCTTGCACTCTGGAAGGCAGCCGTTTTCTGCGAGGCGATCTACGGGCGGTACGTGCGCGGCGAGTTGACGGCCGACGACGGCGGCGCGAGCCGTTTCGAGACGGGCGTTCCGCTGCTCGCCGAGACGGCCGCCGAGCTCGTCGGCGCGTAGCTTGCGGCGCTACCCGACCGCCGACCTGACTTTCTCGATCGCACCGCTCTCCGCGGAGTCGCCGCCGCCGGCCGCCTCGGCCACCGACTGCGCGACCTCGACGACGAACTGCCGGTAGGGCTCCAGCTCGTCGGGAGCCTTCGACTCGAGCGTCGTCTTCGCGGTCCGCAACGCCTCCAAGGTCTCGTTCTCCACCTTGTCGGGCGATGACGTCAGGCCGAAGCCCGTGCCGTGCAGGTCCGCGAGCTCGCGGACGAGGTCGCTGGAGCTGCTCTGCTTCGCCTGTGCGACGTGCTTACCAAGCGCGCCGGCCTCCTTGAAGGTGTCGAAGAAGCTGCGGTCGCTCAACGAGACGAGCAGGCCAGCCCCGACAACGCCCTTCTGCAGCGACTCCCACTCTTGCTCTGTGAAATCAGCTTTCTTGGCCATGAATCCTCCTGTGATCAGATGTCCTGGCACCTACTCGGAGCTCGTTGATCCTCGCGGCGAGAGCCCGTGCCCGCCTCTTGATCTCTTCCTTTCGCTCGACCGGAAGTCGCCGCCAGCCGCGGTAGGCGGCGAACGCCAGCCCGAGCGGTCCGAAGGGACGGAAGAGGCCTCCACGCAGTAGCCACACGGATTGGACCCCCTTTTCAGTCAGTCCAACAGGATGAGAGAACGACCTTGCCGCCCTCCCACTCCCTAAACACAGCTGCGCTGCTTTCAGTCGCTGGGTGTGTCCAGGTGAACCGCGATGTCGGCTGCCGCGCCTTCCTTCTCCACGACGACGTGGTTCTTCGCCTGCCGGACGACCGACTCGATCTCGGGCATCGCATGACCCTTGGCGACCACGAATCGCGTCGAGTCTGCGCGGGCGTGCTCATACTCTGCGGCTGTCAGGACGACCCTCTCGGCACACTCGGGATCCGAGCATTCGCAAAGGAAGTCGTACGTCGCATCCTTTTGCCCGAAGGTGTCCGAAATTTCACGGATGCGCTCGTTCACATCCCTGAAGAGCGCCTCGTTCAGGGCAAGGCGTCTTTCCTGAGCTTCGTCCACCAGGCACACCCTACCCGCTGAGACTTTCGCCACTATTCCGGCCAATCGAGGTCGTGGCTTTGCAAGCCGCAGCGATACTCCGAGTCCTTGTCAGAGCTTCGACCAGACACACCACTGGAAGGACGGATCGTGCGCGTCGAGCCGATCGCGGCGCACCACCGCGAAGGTTTGCGAGAGGCCGCCGAACGCGAGCCGCAGATCCACCGCTACACGGGCATGTATTCGCTCGGCTTCGACCGCTGGTTCGACGAAGCGCTCGATAGCGAAACGGAGGTGCCGTTCGCCGTCCTCGTCGATGGGAGGGCAGCCGGCTCGACGCGCTACATGAACATCGAACCGTTCCACCGTCGCACGGAGATCGGCTGGACGTGGCTCGAGCGCGCCCAATGGGGAACGGGTGCGAACATCGAGACGAAGTACCTCCTCCTGCGTAACGCCTTCGACCATTGGGGTGCGATGCGCGTCGAGTTCAAGACCGACGCTAGAAATCTCCGCGTGCGCGGCGCACTCCTCGGCATCGGTGCGACGTTCGAGGGCATCTTCCGTAAGCACATGGTGCTCCCCGACTCCATCCGCGACTCGGCCTGGTACGCGATCGTCGACGACGACTGGCCCGCCGCGAAGGCTCTGCTCGAGAAGAAGATCGAGCAGCACGCGGCTGACGAACTAACTCCAGATGGGAAACTGACCCATGGCGACGATGGCTGACCTCGACGAGCTAGCCCTCGCGATGCCGCAGACGACGAAGGAGGTGTCCGACGACGGGCGGCCGACGTATCTCGTGCACGGCAAGTTCTTCTGCTTCCATCGCAGCCGCCGTCGAGATGCGATCGATCCGGATACGGGCGAACGCCTCGACGACGTGCTGGTCTTCCGCGTCGCCGATGTCGGAGTGAAAGAGCTCATGCTCGCGGACGACCGCGGCGTCTTCTTCACGACACCGCACTTCGACGGCTACTCGGCTGTGCTCATCCGCATCCCGGATCTTGCCCGCATCGATCGAGACGAACTGGAAGACGCGGTCGTCGAGGCATGGCTGACCCGGGCGCAGAAGCGTGTCGCGAAGACCTGGCTCGACGAGCACAGGCTGACAGACGACTAGGGATTCTCCAGGTCCTCTGCCTGTTCGCCTTTCTCGACGATGTCACCCTCGGTGAAGAGGATCGTCTGCAGGGCAATCCGCCACTTCGGCGTCCGCCGGATCAGGAACTCGAGGTCCATGCCGAAGTGCTTGAACTCCTCGCTTTGAGCGTTCTCCATGATCGCCTTCGCCTGACCATCCGGCTCGAGCGCGATGCGCTGTTCGTACCAGCCGATTGCCTCGGCCTCTTCGGTCAGAGAAGCGATCATCCGCGCGAACGTCCGCACCTCCGCGCTGAGCTCGCCGGCCGGCTCGTGGTATTGCTCGAAACCCATCTCGTCTCCTTCCCAAGTCGTGTTGCACCGCAGCGAAGAGCGAGACTACGGTGGATGGGGTGGCTCAGTCGGCAGCGCTCCCTCGTCGAGCCCTTGCCCCCGCGCGATCTGGTCGAGCAGCATCCGGTCGGTGAGCCACTCCGCGGGCGCGCGATTGTCAGTAAGCACCTGCCCACCTGCGCGTACGCCCACGAGCTCACGCTGAAACAGCGGCAGAAGCGTGCGAAGGCGGCCGCTGACGCCTGACGCGCGGTGTACGAGCATGCTCCGCGGTGCAGGACGGTCGAGCGCGAACACCAAATCACTGAAGCGCAGCGCGGGCCAGCGCCAGACCTGAGGGAACACGGCAAGGAGCGTCGCGTCGACAGCCCGGGTAAGCCGGTCGTCGCCGGGCACCTTGGCGACGTTGAGCGCGAGGATCCCGCCCGGTCGTAGATGCCGGCGCGCAAGCGCGAAGAACTCGCGCGTCGCCAGGTAGAACGGCACGTAGGGCTGCCGGTACGCATCGACGACAATCAGGTCGTACCGCTTGTGGCTGCGGTCGAGGAAAGGCCGACCGTCGGCCGTGTAGACGTGGACACGGGGGTTCTCGTCGAGGCCGAGGAAACGCCTGCCTGCCTCTGTCACCGTGGGGTCGAGCTCGACACCGTCGATCCGTACGTCTGGGTAGAAGGGCCCGTACATGCGCGCGATCGTGCCGCCGGCGTTTCCGATCACGAGCATGTCGCGCGCCGCGTGACCTAGCAGCGGCGGCAGCATCGCGAAGAGGTCCCAGTACTGCCCGGTGAGTACCGAACCGCGACGCCACATGGAGTGGTAGGCGACACCCTCGTTCAGTTGCAGGACGCGGGTGCCGTCATCCCACTGAACCACCGAGACGTACTGATACTGGGACTCCCTTTCGAAGAGAAGACCCGAGGCTGCCTTGACCGCCCCGGCAGGCACCAGCAGAAGCGCAAGAGCAGCGATGGTCGCCGGAATCGCCCGCCGACCGATCAACAAGAACGTGGAGCCGGCAAGTAGCACCGCGGTGCCGATCATCGTCCGCTGCGTGCCGAAAGCTTGTATGGCGACGAGAGCGGTGACGAAGGTCCCGATGATGCTGCCGACCGTCGAGAGCGCGTACAGACGACCCGCGATCGTTCCGGCCTTCTGCACGTCGGTGAGTGCCAGCCTGATCGCGAATGGCGAGACAGCCCCGAGCAGAGTGACGGGCACCGCAAAGAGTGCCAAGGCGGCGACGAACGACCCGACGACCACGCCCACCGAGATCGAGTCGAAGCCGCGAACGGCGGCGTCGAGAATCGGACGCGCGGCGAACGGCGTCGCCGCGATGAATGCAGCCGACGCGAGGACGATGCCTCCCAGCAGCGCGTGCCGGGGCGCGCGGTCGGCAAGCTTCCCGCCCAGCCAGTAGCCGACCGAGAGGTAGACGAGGATCAGCCCGATGATGTTCGCCCAGACGACCGTCGAATTACCGAAGTAAGGCGCGAGCAGCCGCGAGGCTGCGATCTCTGTCGACAGCGTGCCGGCGCCCGCTGCAAAGACGACTCCCTCGAGTCGCCAAAGTGCGCAGTTGTCCGTCACCCAGGCGCAAGCTACCGCAGGCTTGAACGCCCGGGCTTAGCGTAGGAGGCTCGAGCGGGCCGTGATTACACGATCGACGACGAAGCGCCGTCCCTCGACCACGAAGAACGACACCGGCCCCTCCGCGAGATCGCCTTTCCTGTCGAAGCGGATGTCGCCGAGGATGCCATTGTCGATTCTGGTCCTGCGTAGCTCGCGGGTGACCGAAGCGCGGGAGCGGTCTGAACGGGAGGCCTGGTCGGCGTGGGCGAGACACTCGTCGAAGTTGCAGGACCGACGTTGCTCCAACGTTCGGTTCCGGATGCGTTGCTGGCGCGCGTCTTCGGCGCCCTGGAAAGTCTCTTGGTAACGATGATCGGGCTTGGTGGGCTCACGGCACCGCTCGTCATCCATCTTGTCGGACTACGCACCGGGCTCGTCGCGAGCGGCTTTCTTCTGCCGGCGTTCGCCGCGCTCTTCTGGCGCAGACTCCTTGCAATCGACCGTGATCACGCTCCGCCGGAACGCGAGCTCGAAATGCTTCGCGGTGTGCCGATCTTCGCGCGGCTTCCCGAATCCACGCTCGAGCAAGTCGCCTCCCAACTCGAGCGGATCAGACTTCCGGCGGGACGTGACGTCTTCCGCCAAGGCGACTCCGGAGACCGCTTCTACGTCATCGCCGAAGGAGATGTCGAGGTAATGGTCGACGGAAAATCGGCGGGCACGCTTGAGAACGCGGGGCCGGGCCTTAAATTGGCTGGCCACCACGACCTGCCCTCAACGCGGCGATCTAGAAACGGACCGGTGCGAGCGCGTCAGAGGACGCTCGCCGGTCCTGTGCCTCGGGCCGGCTTTAAAACCCGCCGCCCGGTGGCTTGCGGGAGTCACCGGTATCGCCGGCCGTAGGCGAGAGCTTCCCGTTACCTCCCTTCAGAACGTCACTGACGTTCCCGACGTAGCGGAGCTCCATTGACGTCCAGCTTCGCTTCTCGCTCATGAATCCCCCCTCCCCTACACGTGCGAACGGAACCACACCTCGAGATTCAGGATGTCCCAGACCGTTTGCATACTGCGACTCTCAGCGCCGGGTGTCAAGGAGGCATCGGCCAGCGTTTGGACGCCCTTGACGTCGACTATTCCTGCTTCGGCCAGGAGGCTGGGGCCGCCAAGCGACGTCCAGGCTCGCGGAAGCTCGGAGGAGAAAATCGACATCGCAAACCGGAGCGAGCTGACCTTCCGCTGCTGCTGAAAACCGAGGCCCGGGAACCGGCTCGCCACGGCGTCGCGAACCAGCCCCTTGGCCCGACCTCCTCCGTTCAGAAGCGCAGGGGGCGTGCGGCAGAGAAACTCGATCAGGTCGGCGTCCCAGTAGGGGGCGCTAAGGGAGGCGCCGACTCGATTGCCTTGTGCGAATGCCTCCTCCATCTCGACCGACACGAGCACATGGTCGAGCGACCGGCGAATCGCTTCGAGGTAGAAGGTCGGCCGGCCTCGAGGAAGACGTGGCCGCACCTTGGACAAACGAGGATCGGAGTCGAGCGCACGTTGCACGAGACACTCGCTGATCTTGGCCCCGGGGGCGAGCCAGCCGGGTATTCGCGTCACGGCGTGCTTCATCTTGTGTCGGCTCAGCGCGCCGTGCGCGGTGCGGCTGAGCGCTTCCACGACGAGCGGTCGAGCCCCGAACTGCCACAAGGCATTCCGCAGGAAACTCACATCCGAAAGGTGGTACGACCGTCTCTGAGCGGCGATCAGCCTGTAGAGCCCGGCGAGATCGAAGCTGCGGATCAAGTCCGCCGCATACAGAGGCGAGACGCCGAGCCACTCGTCCCCGCCGCCACCCGTGAGAATCACCTTGCAACCACGACGGGTTCCCTCCCGGGCAAGTCGATCGTAGGCCGGAGCCCAGAGGTTGATCAGCGGCGACGGCGACCGGGCACTAAGGTCGAGCGCGTCCTGGACAACGCCTCGCGGCCCGATCGCTTCGTCCCACGACAGCAGGACTTGAGGAAGCCCCAGGTTTGCTGCCACTCGGCTTTGTATGTCCGACTCGTCCACGTCTGGCTCGGGAAAGGCGATCGAAAGCGCGTGAGGAACTGGCAGTCGCCGCTCGCCGGCCGTGGCGGCTGCCACGGCAGCGACGCTGACCGAGTCGAGGCCTCCGCTCAGGAAGATGCCCGCGGGACCGCGATCTAGACAGCGGATCACCGCCCGGTCGAGGAGGTCGTCGAACAAGTGCAGCTCGTCTTCCTCGATCCAATCGATAGGGCCGTCGAGGGGCAGCGGCTCCCAATAACGAAAGAGCCGCTGTCCGCCTCGGGACATCCGCAGTGCGTGGCCAGGCGGCACGCGACGGACCGACCTGAAGTACGTTTCGGCCGGATCGGGCCAGCGATGAAGTAGGTGATCGGCGACCGCAAGCACGTTGATCTCGCGAGAAGCGCCATGCACGAGCAACGACTCGATCGAAGGTGAGACCAGCAGCTCATCCCCCAGATCGGCAGTGAAGAGTGGGTGGCTGCCAACCGGATCCCGGACGCACAGCCCGATTTCCTGATCAGGGTCGAGCAACACGAAAGCGAACGCTCCCCTGAGGCTTGGGAGAATCGATTCGCCTGCGCGCCGATACGCGTGAAGCAGCACCTCGGCATAGGCGCCGTTGGTGCTCGCTTCGTCGAGACCCGTCTTGAGTTCGGCGCCGTTGGTGAGCATGCCCCCAAAAACCGCGCGCGAGGAACCCAGCTGGCCGGTGTGCGCGTCCGATGACTCGTCAGTGACGAGCTCCAGCTCCGAGCGACTCAGACGCGCGACCCAACCCCCCCTCATGGACTCTGGTAATACCACGTTGAGGTCGTGCACGTTCCCTCCCTCAACAAGCCCGTGAGCCGGTCAGCGGCGCCACAACCATCCGCGGCGGAGGGTGAGGTTCAGGTCTGGCGTGAGCAGGGCGAAATCTGCGGCTATGGCTATGCGGCGGAAGGAAGCAATTGGATGCACCTGCCCAACGTGGCCACCTTCCGGCTGGGTGAAGAAGTTGTCCCCTTCCCAATGCCGTCCGCGACCTCCGAACTGATCGAAGACGCCTTCGAACGTAGCGTCCTGCCGCTGGCCTTACAGGCTCTCGGTGGGCACGCGCTGCATGCAAGCGGGATCCTCGGCCCTGCCGGCGTCGTTGCTTTTTGCGGTGAGTCAGGTACGGGGAAGTCTACGCTCGCCTACGCGCTGGGAACTCGCGGTTACTCACCCTGGGCCGACGATGCAGTCGCATTCGAGATCACCGACGCCGAGGTCCTCACCGTACGTCTGCCGTTCCGCCTTCGCCTTCGACCCGACGCTGCCGTCGTCCTCGACGGCGGCGTTACCGAACCGGCGGAGAGGAAGTCTGCGGCCCTCGCCGCCGCAGTGATGCTCCGTCGCGAGGCCGGTCGACCGATGTCGGTACGAAGGCTCGAGGGAGGAGAGGCATTTCCCGCGGTGCTGGAGGACGGCTACTGCTACAGGCCGAGCGACACGGAAGCCCGAGAGAGTCTCGTCGAGACGTACCTCGAGCTCATCGCTCGCGTGCCTGTCATCGAGGTGCGATTCCCACCCGACTGGCGGCAGCTGGATGTGGTTCTCCGTGCGCTGGAGGAAATCGTCGAAAACCCCTCGGACATCGGCGAGCCGGTCTAACCTCGCTTCCACCATGGGCGCCGGCCCTCCCGCCGATCCGCTTGCGGGCGCAGCGGGAGCTCTTTGCCGGCTGCGATCGCCCCGGGCACGTCGGAGGTCAGCCAACGCGCGATGCCTTCATCGCGAATCGCGGCGACCGCACTAGACATCCCAATCGCCCTGACGTCAGGCGAGTGCGCGTCACTCGCCACGCAGTGCGCGAGCTCGGCGTCGATGAGCTCGCGAGCGGACGCACGCGTCTTCGCGCCGAGTCGGCCGTCGATCGAAGCCGAGGTGACCTGCACAAGGGCACCCTGTTCCACGAGGGGGCGCAGCAACTCGGCTTGCATCTGCACTTCAGGGTTCCGCTCGGGATGGGCGATCACCGCAGTTATCCCGAGCCGCCGAAGATTCGTCACCCGTAATGAGAGGTCGAGCGGCCAGCCGTAGTAAGGCGTCTCGAGTAGGAGGTACTCGGGATTTCCGCCCAGGCCAAAGCGTCGAAAGTCATCTCGAGAGAGCAGCTCCAGTCGGTCGAGCGCGATCTCCCCTCCTGTCCGCACCTCGAGCGGAACACCCGCCGACGTCAGAGCCTCGCGCAATTCCTCGACGAGCCTCTCCATCGTCTCCGGTGTCGTGGGAAAGTCGTGGCGGACATGTGGTGTGGCGGCGACAAGCGAAACACCGTCAGCAACAGCAGCTCGAGCGATCTCGACGCTCTCGCTTAGATCCCGCGCACCGTCGTCGACGCCCGCGAGGATGTGCGAATGGAGGTCGATCACGGTCGGGCAGTCTAGTTCTGGGGCCGTGACCTCTCATAGGGCGACGCAACGAGCAGCGGCGCCGACATGGAGCCGGCGCCGCTCACGCAGAAGAGCTACGGGCCTTTCGGGTTGCCCTGCGCAGGGCAGACGCCGCCCTGGCCCGGGGGTCCTGTATGAATGTGGTTCTTGTCTCCAAGCCCGCAGCCCGGCTTGTACTGGCTATGCGCGGGGCTGATCCTCACTGTGCGAACCTGCTTAGTGGGCGTCTTCGACTTGACCACCACACTCTTGACCGCGTGTGCGGCGCCCGTCGCCGCGGACGCTGCATAGCCGAGCCCGCCAACCGCTGCAAGCGAACCGAGAATCGCGACGGTGAAAGCTGCCGCGAATCCGACCCGCAGCCGCCGGGACTCGCCGGTCGCCCGGATGTCGCGCGTAAGTCCGCGCACAAAATCATCAGAGGGCGTTGGCCGGTTCGCTCGAAGCTCAGCGTCTAAATCAACCGGCTTTCGTCTCCATCGGCGAAATTCGCTCAAGTTTTCTCCCCCTGCTGGTCGGGATCTGGACTTGCTACCCCTCTTACCCGGATCCTGGGTCAAATCCTTACAGCCTCGACATCGGATGCAGGAGACTCGCCCTCATCCGAGCCCGCCAGCACTGCAGCCAGCCGCTCTCGAGCCCTGTGAAGGGCCACCTCCACGGCATTGGGGCGCAGTTCGACCAAGTCCCCGATCTGGCCGACCGTGAGATCGGCGCCGTAGCGAAGCGCGAGGAGCTCGCGATCTCGCTCGCTGAGCTTCGCGAGACCGGCGGCCACGGTGATACGGCGCAGCGTGTCTTCCTCGAGATCGCCCGCCGCCGGATGCTCTGCCCCAGGCCCGGAGGCAGGCGGGGGCATCGATGCCGCTCCTGCGATGCATCGCCGGGCGATACCGATCAGCCAGGCCGCCGGCTCCCCTTTACTCCTGTCGTAAGTGTCCCGGTAGCGCAGAGCGCGCTCGAACGTTTCGCTCGTGACGTCCTCGGCGTCCGGCCCGTCGCCGATCCGATAGGCGACGTACGCGTAGACACGCCGAATCAGCTTCTCCGGATGCGCGAGTGGGTCACGGGAGAGCATCGCCGCGGGACCCTATGGGCCGAGGCCGAGGAGCGGATGCGACGCCGCAATTTCAGGACTGAGCGGATTCAGGCGAAGTGCTTTCATGGCGGCCTGCCTGCGAGCGGGCTGTGGGCTCGCAAGAGCCAGGTCGACCCACAGCTCCCAGTCATGAGGGTCCTTGCTAATCGCGGTTCTGAAGCTTTTCCTTGCCTGCTCCGGATGCTGCTGCGCGAGCTGCGCTTCGCCGGCCATTTGCCACGGATCGGATGACCAACGAGCCCAGCGCATCGCCTTCTTCGCCTGGGCTTCCGAGTTGCCCCAGCGCTGATCGTCCCTTGCAGCGGCCCCCTTGGCGAGAGCGTTGTTGCCCATCGCCCCGATGAGCGCGAGCGCCGACACGACGACGACAAGCGTCAAGGCTCCGATGCGGACGGAGATCGGCAGCACCCGCGCCCTGCTTCGCCGCGCTGCGAGCAGGAGCGCACCGCCGCACAAGAGACCGACGAGCGTCACCACAGGCATCTGCCAATCCCAATCGACGCCGGCGTGGAACACGTAGGCGACGTATGCCGCGAATGCAGCGCTCCCGAGTGGGTGAGCTCTAGCACGGACGGCGGCTGCAAGCGGGATCACGAGGAACAACGCGAGCAGGGCCAGACCGATCGGACCCACCTCGGCGAGGACCTGGGCGTAGAGGCCGTGTGCGTCGACAACTTTGTTCGCGTACGGACGGTTCCGAGCCCAGAACAGCTCGTAAGTTCCCGCGCCCGAGCCGAGCCACGGATGAGCCTCCGCATCTCGCCAGGCAAGCTTCCACATGACGGGCCTACCGTTACCCCACAGACTGAATAGGCGCGTGTTGAGGTCCGTCCCCTTGCGCGGGTTCGCCGATCCTGTGAAGTTGTCGTAGGCGGTTCTGGTCATAGTCACCGGATCGCCGTAGCGCTCGAACATCGCTCCCAGCCCGAGGACGAGCGCGGCGACGAGAACGAGCGCGTAAGCTCGCTTAAGACCAGCCGGAACCCGGACTCTTCGCACGGCCGCACCCAGCGCGAGCGCGACTAGCCCGCCAAATATGGTCAGGGCCAGAAGCACGATCGCGAGACGGTGGCCTTGTACGGACGCTTTCTCGAGGGACGACTGCATGTGGGTAAGGGCGGACGAGCGAGATGACAACCAGACAGCGAGCGCGGGCGCGATGCCGACGAGCACGATCGTCGTAATCAATTGGAGCCGACGCTTCTCGAGTGCGACCTGTCCCGCCAGGCCGAGGATAAGAGCGATCCAGGCACCGCGGCTGTAGGTGAAGAACAGCGCAACGGACAGAGGGACGAGCGAAGCGCCTGCGAGCGCTCTCGTGAGAAGAAGTTTTCCCGCATTCGCAATTCCAAGCGCCAGGAGAATCCCGATAACAACAAGGATGCCGAGCGCGTTCCAGTAGCCGACCGGTGCGCCGAGTCTGTAGGTGCTGACGGGGTCGAATGAACCAAGCCGCTCGGGAAAGAGACGGGTCGCGGCCGCATAGGTCGCAAGAGCTGCGATCGCCGCGAGAACACCGCCTAGCAAATGCCGCAGCGTGGCACTGCGTGCAACCGTGAAGACCGCCACAAGGCCGGCGACGTAAACGAGGCCGCGTTCGGCATCCAGGACGCTGCGGGAAACGCTCTGGCTCCAGAGTGCCGACACGCCGATCCAGAGGACGAAGGCGGCAAGCGCTGCACACGCCGCGAGCTCGAGCCGGTTGTAGTGGATCTGCGACCGCACGACCAGGGCGATTCCGGCAGCCCAGGCGAGGGCAAGCGAGACCCAGCCCCAGGACGTCGGGAAGTAGCCGCCCTGAGCTGAGCCGAGGCCGAACACAACCGCGAAGGCAGCCGACGCGACGAGGAGCCCGTGGTTCCAGGAGATCGATCGCGCTCGAAAACGCGGCATCGTGGCCATGGCGCCAGTTGATCGCTGCATTGCGCGCCTCATTGTGACCACGAAGCCCGGCGTTTGGACACTGGGTCGATCCCGGAGACCGCCATAGAATGGTCGGCTCTTGGAGACCAGGCCGAAATCAGCCGGGGGAGAACGCCTGCTCCGGGTTGAGGGGCTCTCGCGGGCGTTCCGGGGCCACGAAGTCCTCGCTGGGTTGGATCTTGGACTGGAGCCGGGTCAAAGACTCGCCGTGACCGGCGCGAACGGCTCCGGGAAGACCACCTTGTTACGTTGCATCGCAGGCAGCCTCACGCCCACGAGTGGCGAGATTGTCGTCGGTCGCCATGCCGCCGGCAGCCGCGAGGCGCGGGCGTTGACGGGCGTGTCCCTCGCCCAGGAACGGTCGTTCTACCTGCGACTCACGGGCCGCGCGAATCTCCGGTTCTTCGCGCGGCTCCGCATCGCCTCTCGACGCGCCGCGTACGGTCATGTCGACGCGCTCGAAGAGGAGCTCGGCCTGAGCGATATAGCCGCCGAACGCTGCGACCGGTGCTCAACCGGGATGATGCAGCAGCTCGCATTTGCCCGCGCGCTTCTCGGCGATCCACGCCTGCTCCTCCTCGACGAGCCGACACGCTCTCTGGACGATGCGGCGACCGAGCGGCTGTGGGGGGCAATCGACCGAAGGCCGAAGCTCGCGGTGCTGATCGCGACCCACCGCGAAGACGACATTCAGCGCTGCGATTCGCAACTGGAACTCACGCTCCGATCATGACCACCTCCGTTGTCACAGCTCTCATCGCGCGCGACTATCGAATCACGCGCTCTTATCGTCTGGCCTTCGCGCTCGACCTCGTCTACGGGATTGCCGAGGTCGCGGTGTACTTCTTCATCTCCAAGACCTTCGCGGGGGTGTCGAGCGCAAAGTTGAGCGGCGCGCCTTCGTACTTCGCGTTCGCGACTGTCGGGATCATCGTGACGTTGGTGATCGCCTCAGCCAGTAGCGGTATTGCTCAACGACTGCGGGAAGAACAGCTCGCGGGCACCCTCGAGGCACTGGCCATACAACCGGTGCGTACATCCGAGCTGGCCTTGGGTTGGGCCGGGTTCGCGTGTCTCTTCGCGTTCTTCCGCGCTGCGACGTACGTCTTCTTTGCGACCGTCCTCTTTGGCCTCGATGTGCAGGGTGCGAGTATCCCGGGCCTGATTCTGGTGCTGCTCGCTACCGCCACTGCCATGCTTGGGATCGGGATCATCGTTGCCGCAGTCACGGTGCTCTTCAAACGCGGAGGCACCTTCGCCTCTTTCGCCGTATTTGGAATGAGCATCCTCAGCGGCTCCGTGTTCCCGGTTTCAGTGCTTCCTGGCTGGTTAGAGCCGCTGGGCCAGATCCTGCCGACCAGATTTGCGCTGGACGGCACACGCCACGCGCTCTTCGATGGAGGAGGCTGGGCGCCCGACGCACTCGCGCTGGCAGCCTTCGGCTTGGTCGCCATTCCACTCGCCGTCTGGCTGCTGGACCGTGCGCTGCTCGCGGCCCGCAGGTCGGGGACGATTGGGCAGTACTAGGCCGCGCTCCTACAATCCGCCCCATGCCCGAAGGACTCTTCAAGCCGCATCCGGATGTGGTGTTCAAGTTCCTGGACGACGAAGCGGTGCTCGTCCACCTGGGAACGAACCGGATCTTCACGCTCACGCAAACGGGCGCCCGCTTCTGGCAGCTCCTAACGGAGGGCAAGGGCCGGCCGGCGATCGAAGACCAGCTTCTCGACGAGTACGACGTAACGAGGCCAGAGCTGATCGCCGAGATCGATTCGCTCGTGCGCGAGCTCGCCGCCGAGGGCCTCGTCGACTCGATCTGAGCCTTGTCTCCGGACTGGGATGAGCTGCCGTTGGCCGAGGCCTGGACAGTCCGGGTCGGGCCACATGAGTCCGGCCTGGCAATCGAGAGCCCATCGGAGCGGCCGCAGCACGCCCGTGACGGCTCGCGCGAGACCGTCTTCGACGGCATCCTCTTCAACCGACAGGAGCTGTCAGAGCGACCCGAGCTCGAAGGTTTGCGCTGGCACAACGACGCGGGACTCCTGCTGCATCTCTATGCGCGGCTCGGGCCTTCATTGCTCAGCGAGCTCAGGGGAGTGTTCGCGCTCGTCGTGTGGGACGCACGCGACGGAGCGCTTGTCGCAACTCGAGATCCCCTTGGGATGCATCCGCTCTTCTACGCACGCGCTGACGCCGGAATCGTGCTCTCCTGGTCGATCGACGCCCTGCTTCGTACCGGCGTCTCACGGGAGGTCAACCGGGTCTTCGTCGCCGAGCATCTGCTTCACCGCTGGCGCGCCCTCGACGAGACGTACTTCTCGGCGATCCGGCGAGTGCCGGCCGGCCACTACCTCGTAGGCAACGGCGAGGTGCGCCGTTACTGGCGGGCCCCGCCTGATCTGTCGACCGAACTTCCTGATCTCGAGTCGTGGCTCGACGCGGTTGAGGAGCGCCTCGAGCAGGCGGTCGACCGGTGTCTCGACTTGGGACGCGCCGGCATTTACCTGAGCGGCGGCGTCGACTCCACGACCGTGGCAATGGCCGCTGCGCGAGTGTCTACCCGGCGAGAGCTCCAGTCCCCCCTCGCGCTTTGCGTTCGCTTCCCTGACGAATCATCAAACGAGACGGACGCGCAAGGACGCGTCTTGCGGGCTCTTTCGTTGCCAGTGCTTACGTGCTCAGCAGAGTCGACCTACTCGGACCCGGCTGCGCTGGTCGAAAACAGCCTCGCGGCGATTGCGCAGCGAGGCGCACCGGTCGGCGCGATGTGGGATCACGCCTACGATCTCCTCGCAGGTGAGGCGCGAAGTCACGGCTGCGACGTTCTGCTTGACGGAGAGGGCGGAGACGAATGGCTCACCGCTCCTGCGGTTCATGCTGCCGATCTGCTTCGAGCCCGCGAGTGGCGGCACCTCGGAAGCTTTCTGAACGCAGCGACTCAGAACGTCGTGCGGCACCGACGCAGGGCAATTGCGGCCGCCGTGTGGAGTTCGGCCGCCCGACCTCTCCTACATCGTGCAGTGACGATGCGACTGGCCAGCCTCGCCCCGACCCTTCACGCCAGTTACCGCCGGCGGCGGCACGCCCTTCCGGATTGGATTTCGCGCGACCAACGACTTCGTCAAACGCTTGGCGAGCGACTTGACGCACCGCCCGACGGATCGGTGAGGTTGTTTTCTGAGCAAGCCCGGGAGTCGACCATCTGGCATCCGCTTGTTTCGATGCATCTCGAGGATTCCTTCTCGACTGGTCGCCGGATCGGGATCCCACTGCTGCGCCCTCTTTGGGACGTCGATCTCGTTCGCCTGCTGTATGCGGCGCCAAGGGGCCTGCTGGAACTCGGCGGCCGTCAAAAAGGACTGGCCGTAGCTCTTATCGAGCGAAGGATCTCGCTAGGCCAGGACTGGCCTCTGAGAGCCACCGCGGACGCGTTCCTCGGGCGCGTCCTGGCGGGGGGCCTGGTACCGGCGTGGCACTCGATCGGAGGGCCAAAAGCCCTGGAAAGCAATGGAATCCTCGAGCCTGGAGAGACCTGGGCGATGGTTCAGAAGAACGGAAGCGGGGAAACCTTGCCGCTAAGAGAACTCTTGGGTATCGTCAAATCCGAACTTTGGCTGCGGCGAAGACTCGAGGACTAGGGGGGAATGGAGTGGGAAAGGCGCAAACAGCTTTGGTAAGCGAGCGCTCGCGAGGAACGAAGCCCTGGAGGTCCATGATGCTGACGTTTGTCGGAAGTGTGGGCGCGGTCATGCAGGTCAAGACAGGACCCGCGATCGACACCGGGCAGGGCGGCGTTCGCAAGAACTAACGGCCTTGGCCGGGTCGGTCACCCGTGGCTACGGCGATTATCCGGGTAACGCGTGGGCTCGAGCATCTCTGCACAACCACCGCTACCAGAGCTCGCAGTCCTGGATTCGACGGCTGCCAACCCCTTGCTTCCCGAAGCGGCGGAGGGCTCGGTCCGTTCGTGGACGCTGAATCCACGAACCATCTGTTACGGCTACGAGGCTGCAGGGCTTAGCTGGATTCACGTCGGCGGCATGGCGACGTTCCGGTTCTCCGCAACCGGGTCGCGCGTTGACGCGTTCCTCGCGCAGGGGCGGTCTTTCGTCGAAGCTCGCGACACGTACGAGCGAAGCGTGTTGCCACTCATCGTCCAGGCGATGGGTGTGCAGGTTCTCCACGCAAGCGCAGTGCTTAACAGCGCTGGACTGATCGCCCTCGCGGGCATTTCGACCTCCGGGAAGTCGACGATCTCCTACGCACTCGCGCAGCGCGGCTCGCCACTCTGGGCTGATGACGCCGTCGCCTTCTTCCTGGATGGCGATCTGGTCCGATCGCTGCCGCTTCCATTCGCTCCGCGCCTTCGGCCGGCCGCGGCCACACAGCTCGGCGCCTTACGTCCAGCAGACGTTCCCGGGGGGACTGAAACCGTTCCTATCGGGGCGATCGTGCTCCTGCGGCCCGAGACCGCTTTTGTTGGC
This sequence comes from Gaiellales bacterium, assembly GCA_038237145.1. Classification (GTDB taxonomy): domain Bacteria; phylum Actinomycetota; class Thermoleophilia; order Gaiellales; family Gaiellaceae; genus 3-1-20CM-4-69-9. The sequence goes on along the minus strand of JBBRZA010000008.1, from coordinate 28,538 downwards.
GTGGGCCTCGAGCCGCTCCGACCTGCAGACGCGTTCCCTGCACTCCTCCCCCACGCCTATTGCTTCAGCATGGAGGACATCGAAGGGAATCGCGTCATGATCGACGAATATCTTCGACTCGTCGAGAGGGTTCCAGTGTGGTGCATTCGTTTCCGTACCGGTCTGGAAAATCTGCCCAGGATCGTGGACAAGCTCGAAGGGCTCCTAGCGTGATGGACGATGGAACCCGAGAGAACGTGTCTCGTGAGATCTTTGCTTCGCCCTCCAACGCTCTCCTCGCTTTGCGCATGAGCAGCTGGGTGCTGGTTTTACCGGTCGCGAAGCGCGTGTTCCCTATTGAACGACTCGCGCGGTTCATGTGGCGCGACGGCCGTGGCCTGCGGGTCCCCGAGCGGGAGTCGTACGTAATCCGTCTGGGATGCAGGCTCACTCGTTTCTCGGGAAGTAATTGCCTCGAGCGAAGCTTGATCCTCTATCGATATCTCGGATCCGGCGGCGCTGATCCTACGCTCGTCCTTGGTGTCGTGACCGGCAAGGGGCAGCATCGGTTTGGCCACGCCTGGCTTGTCGTTGACGGCGCTCCCCTCATCGATGCTCAGACCGAGCTCGAGCTGTACGAGCCGTTTGTCGCCTTCGGACCCGGAGCGCGGCGAATCTCCGAACCGGCTGCTACCTCGTCGACCGCCCGCTAGCCCTACGACGCGCGCGGCGGACCGCTCGGACCGCGCGCGGTGTTCGAATCGACAGCCAGAGTAGCCGCCGTACGTACGCCAGGGTTAGTCCTAAACCACCCCGCCGGGCGACGCCGTACGATTCGCGCATCGAAGCCGGAGACGGAAAGACCTTTGCGGCAATGAAACGTACACGGGCGTGGGCTGACGGAAGCTCCGCGACGTAGTTCAACCCGAGGGCGAGATCGGGTGGCACTTCCGAACGAAGCAATATTTCCGGGTCCGGGCTGGCGTCGATCTCGAGACGCGCGGCAACGTCCCCACCCGCTGCAGACATCCGCAGGGCAGTCCCGAAGGCAGGCAGCGCGTGGAGTTGAGCGGCAAGACGGAAAGCCTGCCGCCACATGTCGATGCCAACCCGAGCCAGGGCGACGTCGAGGTCGCGAGTCGCCGCTTCCAGCCCATGCTGCGCCGCGTGAAGCGTGATCACGACCAGCAGACCGACCCGATCGAGCGTCTTGACCTCGACACCGTGCAGCACGATCGGTTCCGAATGCGCCCAGAGGACGTCCCACACCTCTCGGTCCGTTGCACCGACTCCGACGATCGTTCGATGAAGGTCGACTGCCGGGGTCTTTCCCCGCACCCACGTCTCTGCGTGCCTGGGTTGCGCGTGCTTCGACGCCCGGAGAGAGCGCCCACCAAACCCGAGCTCGCTCAGTTGTGCCTCCGCCTGATCGACGAAGCCGGGCTCGACGAGCAGATCGGTGTCGCCGTAGTCGCGCTCGCCTTCCCGATAAAGCCAGCGAGCGATCCCCGGCCCGCGCAGGACCAGACTGCGAATCCCACGCTGGCCGAACTGGCGCGCGGTCTCAGCCGCGACCGCATCCGCGGCGAGGTTGGTGCCGATGGCCAGGGCGCGGGAATGCTCGTTGCTCAAGGGCCTCATTCCAGCACAGAGGGCAGGCGCGAATCCGGATTTTGATCGTCTAGGCTCAAGCCGTGGAACACCAGCTCCTCCGGCCCCAGACGAAGGTTCCCTTCCTGGACCTCACACCGTCCAATGAGCCGGTGCACGAGCCGATCCTCGAAGCATTCCAGCGAGCGATCCGCGCCGGGACGTTCACGAACGGGCCCGAAGTCGACGAGTTCGAGAGCGCGTTTCGCGACTATTGCGGAACTCGTCATTGCATCGGAGTCGCCAGCGGACTGGACGCCCTGCGCCTCGGTCTAATCGCGGGAGGGCTCGAGGCGGGCGCCGAGGTCATCGTTCCGGCGTTCACCTTCGCTGCGACGGTCGAGGCGGTCGTGCAAGCTGGTGCCACACCGGTCCTGGTCGATGCGACTGAGACTGACTGCAATCTGGACCCGGCCGCAGCCGAAGCCGCGATTACGACGCGGACCGTAGCGCTCCTCCCGGTCCACTTGTTCGGGCAACTTGCTGACATGGTGTCGCTCCAGCGGATCGCAAGCAGGCACGGGCTGTGGATGCTCGAAGACGCGTGCCAGGCACACGGAGCCGCGCGCGACGGCCACCGAGCCGGAAGTGCTGGTCTCGCGGGTGCCTTCAGTTTCTACCCGGCGAAGAATCTCGGCGCCTTCGGCGATGCCGGCGCATTGATCTCGGACGATGCCTCACTCGGGGAGCGGGTTCGCGCTCTTCGTGAGCACGGCCAGGCACGGAAGTACGACCACGTGCTCGAGGGCTACACGGCGCGCCTGGACACGCTGCAGGCGATCGTTCTTCTGCACAAGCTCCCGCTGCTCGACGGGTGGAACGACCAGCGGCGAGCCGTGGCGCGCTTCTACAACGAGGGGCTGGCAAACGTTGGCGACCTCCGCCTTCCCCCCGTTCCCGATGGAAGCGAACCGGTCTGGCACCTCTACGTCGTCCGCACCGCGCAGCCTGAGCGGCTGGCCGAGTATTTGGCCGAGCGCGGAATCGGGACAGGACGCCACTACCCGCAGCCCATTCACCTCGCCCCGGCGTTCGCTCGGCTCGGCCACGCAGAAGGCTCTTTCCCGGTCGCCGAGGCGCTTGCGAGGGAGTGTCTGTCGCTCCCCATTTTCCCCGGCGTGACCGAGGAACAACTCGCGACAGTTGTCGAAGGCGTCGAGGGTTACTTCAACGGTGGCTGACCAGCCCGCTAACGACGCGCCAAACCGCCTGATCGAGGACGTCGACTTCGGGGAGGGCGTCATCGTGCAGTCGTTCACGAATCTCTACGGCTGCCGAATCGGCGACGGCACGCGTATCGGTCCATTCGTCGAGATCCAGCGTGGCGCGGTGATCGGCGCCAGGTGCAAGATCCAGAGTCACACTTTCATCTGCGACGGGGTCAGCATCGAAGACGAGGTGTTCGTTGGTCATGGTGTGCTGTTCGTGAACGACAACAGACCCGCGGCCACGAGCTCACGCGGCGAGCTTCAAGGAGAAGAGGACTGGACGCTCCTCGGCACCGTCGTAGAGAGAGGCGCTTCTCTCGGCTCGGGCGCCGTGATCCTCGGGGGAATCCGGATCGGACCAGATGCGCTGATCGGAGCCGGGGCCGTCGTGACCCACGACGTCGGTTCCGGCGAAACTGTCGTCGGAAATCCGGCGCGTCCGCTCGGCTAACGACGCCGGGCGACCTGATCGATGGTCGCGAGCACGAGGGCCCGAATCTTGTCGGCGACCCGGGAACGGCTTGCCGGTGAGCTCTCCTTCTTGACGAAGTCCACCTGGGTGCCAGGCTCTCGCAGATCGTGTAGCCGGCGCTCCTGGATCAGCTCGCGGTCGACCGCGGCGAGCTTCGCTCCAAAGACCGTGTACGTCGGCGTACCCAGAATGGCCGACTCGCGATTCATCGTCCCTCCCGCTCCTACTACGACGTCGGCCAGTGCCAACAACGAAGAACCGTCGATGCCTTCGGCGATGAAGACACCGTCGGCATAGCGCTCTGCCTGCTCCGGCGTTCGGGGAAGCAGCACGACCTGAACGTCTTGCTGCCCGCGCGCCACGTCGAGCACGTCGTCGAAACGCTCGTTCGCCCCTCTGTGATAGAGCGCACCTTCCGGTGGCGGGCGAAAGACCGCTATGACCCTGCTCGGGTCGAGGCCCAGCGCGTCGAGCACTGCGGGATCAGGTTCGAAGTCCTCGAGGTACAACTGTTCCTTGAAGCCCGGATACCGGACGACCTTTCCGGGCCGCGCTCCAAACCGTTTCAATGCTTCCGCCGGAAAGACCTCCGGCACGATGACTCGGCGAGCGAGGCGGAAGCTGAGGTGGTTTGCCGGCTGGTGCTCGTAATCCATCATCGTGACTGCAGGTATCCGCGCCGCGCGTGCCGCGACGATCTGCGCATAGGACCCGTGCGAAAAGGCCACGTCGGACTGCTCCGTGTGCGCAAAACGCCGAAGGGCCGAAGCCCTCGCGCCGATCGAGAGAGCCTTCTTCAGCCGACCCGGTGGGCTGCCCCCGCCCACGACGCGGACTTCAGGCCAGCGACGTCGCGCGAGCTGTTCGGTTTGTGCGTGGTCGCGCGCGGTGAGTAGCACTTCGTCCCCGCGTTGACGAAGAGCGTTCACGAGCGGCTCGACCAACGCCACGTGTGGTGAGTTCGCGAGGTCGATCCACACACGCATCGTCACGGACCTCGAAACGCGCCGCGTCGAGCCAGAAGTAATCCCGCGAGCGCCCGAAACGTCGGCGCAGTCGTCCAGCGAACAAAGGGGACCTTGCTGGTCCAGAAACGGCGCCGCTGAAAGTGCACATACCCTGAGCGGTCGAGCATCCTCTCAACGAGAAGAGTCGCGAGGCGGGCCGCGCGGTCGAGCGCGCGCGGATGACGATCGATCAACGCGAGCCAGGTATCGATCGCCGTCGCATACGAGTGCGCGTCCAGCGGATGGATGCGGTCGGGAAAGTACTTGGGTGTCCCGTCGGCGAGAAAGAGCGCTTTCTCCCAGTAGGCGATTCCCCGCTGCAGCGGGCCCTCGACCTCCGGAAACGACGCGGCGCAGTGGGCAAGCGATTCCAGGACGTACGCGGTATGGAAGTTGTCGACCCAGCGCTGCCCAGAAGCCTCGGCATAGGGCCAGGACCCATCGTCCGCCTGCGCCGCAAGAGACGTGGCGAGTGCCGCGCCGACAGGCTCGAGCAGGGATTCCTCCCCGGTCGCGCGCGCCGTTCGCGCCAACGCGGCACATGCGAGCAGGTTTGCGTTGTGCACGAGATCCTGCTCGGCGCGGAGATATCGGAAATAGGTTCTGCCTCCTTCGCGGACCAGCATTGCTTCGCTCAGAAAGTCTCCGGCTGCACGCGCGCCGCCGGCCCACCGCTCGTCACCCAACAACTCGTACCCCTCGACGAGAGCCTGCACGACAAACGTCGTGGCGATCGTGTTCGGCGTTTCTCGCGCATAGCCGAAGAACCGAGTCTGCACGTCGAAGTGGTAGCCCCACGCCGTCGAAGTGGACCCAGGTGCGGGGTGGTCGACGAGCCAGTTAAGCCAACGGCTTGCGCCTGCCTTTGCCAACTCTTCGCCAGAGTGCATCGCTAGGCGCAGGTATCCCGAGGCCACGAGGGCCAACGCTTTCGCATTCCATTCCGGATGCACCAGGAGTACCGGGCGGAGATTCAGCGGGGAGAGCTTGACCGCCTGCGTCATGAGGCGACGACCGAGGGGCCTACCGAGGGTCAGAAACGGCGCGAGCGGGCTGTTGAGCGCGTCGTAGGGGTCGTAGCCGCGCCAGTCACGGGCTTCGCCCCAGGCACGGATTCGCTCGATCGCCGCCGCGAGCTCGACGTCAGGCGACGTGCCGAGCAAGCGGCCGTCCGGCGTGCTCGTCGAAGCGCCAGGGGCGATCGAGGAACGTTTGCGACCAGAGTTCGAGTGACAGCAAGGCGTAGATCTGGAGACTGTAGTCGGCGCGGCCTGCGGCGTTCTCCGACCGGAGGCGGCCGACCGCGGCCGGATCGACTAGGCCGCGACGACGGAGCGTCTCCTCGGAGAGGAGATCGTCCACGAGTGGGCGCAGATCCCTGTCGAGCCAGGCGCGGATCGGCGCCCCGAAACCCGCCTTCCGGCGCCAGATCACATCTCGCGGAAGGCGGCCCTCCTGGCTGCGCTTGAAGATGTACTTCCGACGCCACCCTTTTAGCTTGAGGTCCGACGGGATTCGAGCCGCCAGTGCGACCAGCTCGTCGTCGAGCAACGGAACTCGCACTTCCACCGAGGCGGCCATGCTCATCTTGTCCGTATAGGTGAGGTTGAGGCACGGAAGGAACGTCTTCGCGTCCAGGTAAAGCAGCCGGCTGAGCTCATCGCCTCCGCTGGGCCTATGGAGGTAGTCACGGTGCTTGGCCAGAGGGTCGTACGCGCCGAGCTCTGCCCGAAGCTCGGGTGCGAGAAGGTCGTGAAGCTCGCCTGCCGCGTAGTAGCTCGAAAACGACAGGTACTGCTCGGCGGGAGATCGACCGGCAGCACGGAGGAACTTCCAGAGGTTTCGGCGCGGGCCGCGCAGTCGACCGGGCCGCCCCGGCCGCCCCACCGGTCCGGCCACTGTCTCCAGTCCGCGGAGCAATGGACGCGGGACGTGTTGGAGGGCACGGGACATCCTGTAGGCGAGATGCCTGGGATAGCCCGCGAACAGCTCGTCGGCCCCCATACCGCTCAGCATGACCGGCATTCGCTGGCCCGCCTCCCGACAGATCAGATAGGTCGAAATCGCAGCCGGGTCCGCAACCGGCTCTTCCAGATGCCAGACCGTCTTCGGCAGCAGCTCTAAGACATTGGGTCGAAGGATCGACTCGTGGTACTCGGTTCCGAGCAAGGACGAAACACGCCGGGCGTGCGTGATGTCGTCCGGCACGATCTCGTGTCGGAGATCCTCCTGGTCGAAGCCGATCGTGTAGGTCTCGACTGGAGCACCCTCGCTCGCCATAGCCGCTGCGATCGCGGACGAATCGACACCACCGCTGAGAAAGCTTCCGAGTGGGACGTCCGAAACCATCTGCCGCAGGACTGAGCGGTGCACGGTGTCGGCAACCTGCTCGCACCATTCGCCCTCCGATTGCTCCTCCGGCGAGAACTGCAGATCCCAGTACTGGTGAATCGAGATGCCGTTCCCGTCTACCCACGCGTAATGACCGGGCGGGAGCTTCTCGATCTCGCTGAATGCTGTCTTCGGGTCGGGCACCCAGAGAAACGTCAAATAGTCGGCCAGCGCGCTCGTGTCGAGGCTCGGTGTTCGCAAGAACGGGAGCAGCACCTTCAGTTCGGACGCAAAGGCGAAGAGACCCCGTCTGTGCATGTAGTAGAGCGGTTTGACCCCGAGCCGGTCGCGCGCAAGGAAGAGCCTCTGTTCGAGATCGTCCCAAACTGCGAACGAGAAGATGCCGTTCAATCGCCCGAGCATGGCAGGACCGTGCAGGGCGAACATCCGTAACAGCACTTCCGTGTCACAGTCGCTGCCGAAGCGCTCGCCGTCGGCCTCGAGCTCTTGCCGAAGCTGGCGGAAGTTGTAGAGCTCGCCGTTGTAGGTGATCCACCAGCGGTCCGCATGTGCCATCGGCTGGGCGCCTGCAGGACTCGGGTCGATGATGGCCAGCCTTCTGTGGCCGAGACCGGCAGGCACTTCTCCCTGGAATGTCTTTACGCCGCGGCCGTCAGGCCCGCGGTGTGCCATCCCGTCGGTCATGAAGCCAAGCTCGGCCTCTTCTGCCCGGCCGACCGTGCCGCAAATGCCGCACATGCATGTCCTTCCGGTTCGCCCGGCGCGAGCGTGTACGCCACACGCCCGGCCGTACGGTCATCCTAGACCGGTCGCCTCCGAATCGGAACCCCCGGCGCTCTTGATCAGAGGTGTACGGGCAAGCCAGTACGAAGCGACTCGGCCTGGGCGAGTTTCGCCTTCCCCACGGGCGGATCGGACATTAGTCAAAGCCCAACGCGGGGCAGCAGTTGGGGCAAACTGCAATATCCAGAACCAGGCGTTCATCTGCGACGGCGTGACGATCGAGGACGAAGTCTGCGTCGGCAACTGCACTCTGTTCGTCAACGACAAGCGCGACTACGCCGCGAACGCGACGGGAACATTGCAGGTTGAGGGAGATTGGAAGCGGCTCGAGACACTCATCGCACGGGCAGGGCTGGCATCCTTGCCGGTATTCGGATCGGGGCGGGCGCCTTGGTCGACGCGCGTGGCGTCGTCACGATGGAGCTGCCGCCGAGGGAGCCCTTCGCTGGCAACCCAGCGCGACTCCGCGATCGTTCGAGATGATTCAGACGATGGAGCTCCGGAAGACGATGCCGCTGCCTTTCTTCCTAGCCAAGATGCTCGCCCGAGGGCTACCTCCTTTGTTCGCGCGGAGAGTCAGCAGGATGATCTACTCGGAAGAACGGGGATATCACGACGATTTCACGTTCGCGGTCCCATCGCAGACTGGATCGTGTTTCGTAGGTACGACCAAGGATCAGCTTGCGCATGGCTTTTCACTCGTGGGCTACAACGAATGGCGCCTATGGGCTGTTGCTCTTGCACTTTGTCGCAAAGGAGACACCATCATCGAGATTGGGGCGAACATCGGAACCGAAACCGTCGGCTTCTCCGATATCGTCGGCCCGGACGGGAAAGTCGTAGCGTTCGAACCGGTACCGTTGGCAGTCGACTCCTTGCGCCTGGTAGCGACAAAGTTTCGCTACTCGAACGTAGAAATAATCTCCTGTGCGATTGCAGACAGAGACGGCACGGTCTGTATGCGCGTACCGGCAAAACATGCGGGCGGGGCGACGCTAGCTCGTGCCGTCATAGACAATGGCGCCGATATCGTGGTCCCCAGCATGACGCTTGACTCACTCTCTGAGCGGTTGGGCCGGCCACGGCTGCTCTTTGTTGATGCAGAGGGATCGGAGCCGCTCATTATTAGCGGCGGTCGAAACTTCATCCGCGAATGCGCACCTGACATCGTCATAGAGGCGAATCCGAAATGCCTCGCCGCGCTCGGATATAGCGCGAGATTTCTGCGCGATGAACTGCAGTCTCTCGGGTACTCGGTCGCGCGACTGACGCGTTTTGGCCTCGACCGCGTACTAGAGACCGACTTTCGTGGCTATGAGAACTGGCTTGCTGTCAAGGACCCTAGACGGTTCTCGCCAGTAGCTCGGCTTATCCGCCGGTGCGCATTGTTGCCCTGTGCCTGGCCTTTGCATCCCCTCAGGAGCCCCCAACGCAGACAGGGGACCAACCCATATCGTGGATGAGGGTTCGCGTGTTCTAACCGCGATCTTCTCGTACAACCGCGGAAGCTTGCTCTGGAATTGCGTCACGTCTGTCGAGCGCTTTTCCCCAGAGACGCGAGTTGTCGTCTTCGATGATGGCAGCGACGACACGTATACCCACGAAGTTCTCGAGCGCGTGCAAATGAAGGGTCACTCGGTCATAAGGAGATCAAAAACTCCCAGCGCTCCACATGGTTCCCTCTACGCGAATATGAATAGCGCCCTTGACCTAGCAGCCCGGGAAGACTTCGGCTTCCTCCACGTCATGCAGGATGACACGCAGTTTGTCTGGAAGAACGATGAGCTCTGGCGAGACGTTCAGACTATCTTTCGACGATTCGAAAGAGCGTGCGAGGTTTCCGTCCACTTCTGGAAGCGGCTTAGCGTCGATCGAAGCTCGTTGATAAAGGATGCCTGCTACCGCACTGTGTTCGGCGATCTCGGTGTGGTGAACGTCCCGCTCTTGCTGGAATCGGACTTCCGGTTTGGACCATCCGAGGATCAGGCGCTCGCACGATCAGAGGCCTTGAGGCATGAGGCATATTCGGTCGCGTATCCGGCGGTGGCACGCGTGCCCTGGCCGATGCATGCCCGGCACGGTGTCATGCGCGGACGCCAACACGGGCTAGCAAAGGAGTTCCTGATCAAGCCGCTGGATCCTCACACCATCAGGCGTCTGCGGAAACGCGATCTTCGGCAGCGACCGTACGGTGACGACTACTACGTTCCTTGGGGGTGGCGCTGTTGGAAGCCGTACCCTTACGGGCCCTCTTCACGTGCTTGGCTGAGGAGCCTGCTCGCGATCGCCGTGAGGAGGAGATCATTAGCCGGCCTCTTTCCGCGAAGAGTCGGTGAAGATTAGACCGAGGCGTGAAAGCTCGTGTACTCGGTATAGATGATCAACGCCTGGTGACGACCCGTATGGAGTCGCAGACGACACCGGTCACCGAAGCTCCACCGGCATGCCCGTCCTCAGCGACTCCGCCAGCGCCAACGTAGCGCGAGTGGCCACCAGGTACGACTCAAGGGTCGGCGGCTCCGCCTCGCCGCGCGCCGCGGCAAGAAAACAAGCAATCTCCGCACGATGACCCTTATCCCGTCGACCTTTCACGACGCGGCGGCGCCCCGCACGGTAGAGCTCGAGCCGGCGGAAGTCGTCGAGCGCCGCCGCCAGCCCCCCGCCGAAGACCTCGAGCCGCTCCTTCGGGAACCGTGGATCGCCGAAGCCGGTGTAGGCGAACGTCGCCACCGCGCCACTACCGAATTGAATCGTGGCCGCAATCCCGTCACTGCATTCCAGCGGGCGTCGCGGCTCCGGCACCGCGATCGCATGCACGGAGCAAGGCTCGGAGCCGGCGAGGTAGCAGAGCAGGTCGACGAAGTGGCAGCCTTCGCCCAGCAAACGCCCTCCCCCCTCCTCGGGATCGTGCAGCCAGTGTTCGTCCGGCAGCGGGCCCGCATTGACGCGCGAGAGCAGCACCGCCGCCGCGCCGTCCAGCTCAGCCCGGAGGCGCTGGGCGAGCGGCGCGAAACGGCGGTTGAAACCAACCATGAGCAGCCCGCCTTCGGCTGCGGCTTGCCGCACCTCCTCGAGCTGCTCGAGGTCGAGCGCGAGCGGCTTCTCTACCAGTACGGCCTTGCCGGCGCGGAGACCGGCTGCCGCGAGCTCCGCATGGCACGCATGCCGGGTCGCCACAAAAACGGCGTCAATCGAGTCGTCGGCCAAGATCTCGTCGGCGTTGGCAGCGGCGCGTTCAAAGCCGAAGCGACTGGCGACGTCAGCCGCACTAAGGCCGCCCTGCGTCGCGACGGCCTCCAACTTGACGCCCGGGTCGTTCAGCATCGGCAATAGGGTCCCGCGCGCGAACGAGCCGGCGCCGATCAAGCCGACGCGCAGTGCGCCACTCGGGCCGCGCGCTCGACGGTGCGACTGTCGCGCGTGCGCGGCCGCATTCGTCGGTACCTGTTCGTGGTCGTATTTGTACACAAGGAGGATGCCGAAGGCACGGTGTCCCTCGGTCTCGTCCCGGAGCGCCGCGTATGCCTTCTCTGCCTGCTCGACCGGGAAGCGGTGCGTCGTCAACTCCGACGGGCAGATCTTGCCCGCGGCAGTGAGCTCGAGGAAGGCCTCAAGGTTACGCTGCTCCGTCCAACGAACATACCCCGGCGGCAAGTCGCGGCCCCGCTCCTCGTAATCGCGGTCGTAACGGCCGGGCCCGTACGAACGAGAGAGTCTGAGTTCGAGCTCCTTCTCATACATGACCGAGCGACTCGCCTCCACGCGGACATCGCCGACGATCACGAGCCGCCCTCGGTCGCGCGCGAGCCGCGCCGCGAGCTCGACGGGATCGGAGGATGGGGCGGCGGCGCAGACCAGCACAGCGTCGAGACCGAGCCCGCCAGTCGCCGCCAGCACGGTTTCCTCGAGGCCGGCGTGGGAACGGTCCAGAGCGAGTACCCCATCGCGCTCGGCGAGCGCGATGGCGTCGGCGTCGAGATCGATGCCGATCGCTGCGCAGCCTGCGGCGGTCAACAACCGCACCGCAAGCTGGCCGACGAGCCCAAGGCCGATGACGCCTACGCGCTCACCGACCTGCACCTCCGCGCGGCGCACGCCGTGGAGAGCGATCGCGCCCACGGTGGCATAGGCCGCGCTCTCGAACGAGACGCCGGCGGGAATGCGAGCCACGAGGTTGCGTGGGACTGCCACCACCTCAGCGTGGGCTGCGTAGCCGCCGCCGGCGCAGGCAACGTGGTCGCCCGGTGCAAGCCCGTCAACGCCCACCCCGAGGCGAAGCACAATTCCTGCGGACGAGTACCCGAGCGAGGCTAAGGCGTCGAGCCGCTCGCGCGCCGCACCGAGAGCCGCGCTGACCCCATCTGCGCGTGCGCGGTCGACGATCTTTCGCACGAGATCGGGCCGCGCGCGTGCTTTCTGAAAGAGACTCTTCTCCGCGAGTTCAACCTTGCTGCGCTCGGTTCCGGCGCTGATTAGGGACGCACGGTTGGCGACGAGAATGAAGCCTGGCCGAACCTCGGGCAACGGCGCCTCGATCACGGCGACCCGCCCGTCACGCGGCCGCTGCGCGATCTGCTTCACAACCGACCCTCCGCAAAAGACGTTTTTTTGCACGGCTGGTCGAGCTCCACTGCGAGACGGTCATTTGGGGTTGAGCGCCTGAACCGGAGTGTGGCTTGCGCCGCGTTCGTCGCAGAATCATCGCCGAGTGCGCGGACTGCGATCAACGAAGAACGGCCCGAGGAGAACTCGAGCCCTCAGAGCCCGCCTCGTCAGCGGCACGCGGCTCATCGACGGAGCTTGTGTTCCGAAGCGCCCTTATTGCGATGAGAGTGAGGGACAAGTTAACGAAGATGTACGCGATAAGGAACGCGACTGCCGCTCCACGCGCACCCAGAGAAGGAACCAGAATCAGCAGCACCGCGATCTGCAGGACTGCTCCCACGATCGAAACAAATCCCACAACGCGGGAACGTGACATTGAAAACAGAAGTTGAGCATTCCAGAAGAATATTCCGTTGATCGCCTGCGCCACGGACGCGACGACTACCACGCTACCAAGCGCTGCCGGTACCGGACTTCCGGCTATGAGATGCGAGATTTCAGACTTGAACACGAGCAGAATTGACAGAGCCAACGCGAAGACAGCACCGGCTATAGCCGTGGTCCGACGTAGTAATTGTTTGATCTCGTCGTAGGCACCACTATTCCGCAGCTTCGCAAGCCGCGGAAAGATGGCCGACATCGCCGGATCCCCCAATCGACCCACCCCGGCTGCCACAGCCATTCCTGCTTTATATACGCCCACTTGCGCGGCACCAGCGATCGCTCCCACGAGAAGCGTTGGCAACTGTGCCATGGCAAGGCGTGAATACGAGAACATATTCGTGTGCAGAACCATCGACAGCATGCTACGGGCCACGCCTCGGCTGACGCTCTGGCCTCGCACGAGCGTAGCCTGGGGCGACGAAGTTCGTGCTGCCCGCGACGCACCTGCCAGGTTCAATAATGCTCGTACAGCGAAGGCGACGAGCAGTGCCGCAACGACGGGCACCAAGCTATGCGCAAACGCGAGTGTAGTTCCGACCAATGCCACTCGAACGAGTTCGGCGGCAATACCACAGACCGCGGCCAGGCGGAACCGATCAAGTACGCGAAGAATCGCAATCGACGTGTCATCGAGCGAACTTACGATGAGACCCATTCCGTATAGGACCATGAGCGAGTAGCCTTGACCACCCGCTAAACGGGAGCCAAAGACTGGGGCGAGTGCGAGAACCATGGCAAAGCCAAAAAGACCCAGAGTTAAGTCGACGCGATAGCTGAATCGGAAGATTGCGGCAGCCCCTTGAACATCTCGTTGCTCGAGGCGGTCCGCCGCGAAAGCCGTCGTGGCGGTCGTCATGCGAACGTCGAAGAATTGGCCGACAAGCGTCACGAACGCCACGACCAGGGCGAAGCGACCGTACTCGCTGAGACCCACCGCGCGTATCAGAAGTGTGATTTGCAACAGATCCGCGACAGAGCCAACAGCTACCCAGGCTGCAACGTAGAGTGTGTCGCTCGCGAAGCCGCCGAGCTGTGTGGCGCGGAGTCGACGAATCAATGCCAACGCCGAGGGTCGCCCACCAACACGCGGCGAAGTAGAGCTTTCGTCACGCGGCGACCGCGTCGGCATCAGCAATGTTCGCAAATGGAAGATTCTTTTCCGACCACTCAATGAGCAGTCGTAGCGTCCACAGTGCGAACGGATTCCGTCTGCGCTGTTGCTCGAGGAAAAAACTGCAGTCTGGGCTTAGCAGGCCGCTCTCGAAAAGTGGGCCCGTAGTCCTCGCCGATCGGTTTGCCAGGAGCTGTTCGCACCACGATGCGACCGGGGGGCAGAAACCCTGCTTGCGGCGGTTCAAGACGTAAGCCGGAAGGACGGGAGCCACAGCGCGCCTGAGGAGATCCTTTTCTCGAAAGCCGGGCACCTTCATTGCTTGGGGAAGACTCAAGGCCCATGTCGCGACGTCCGGATCAAGAAGCGGCACACGCCCCTCCACGGAGTGACGCATACCCATCTTGTCGAGCCGCTGTAGAAAGTCCTCGACGAGCTTCGTCTTAAGCGCTATGTAAGACATCCATGCGAGGTAGTCCCCGTCGGGCATGCGCTCGTCGAAGACGCGACGCAGGTCATCGACGATCTTTTCCGGGGGATATGAACGAGCTGCCCTATGGCCGGCGGGCCCGAGGCAGCGGTGGAGAAGGTCGTCATGGAAAGGTCGGCTCGGAACAAAAAGACCTGCCCCGGTCGATGCTCGGCGAGCTATATCGCCGGCGAGGCCTCCAAGAAGCGGACGGACGGCCGTCCCGGCGATGCGCCTTCCGAAGCTGGGAAGGCGCGCCCAGACAGTGTCGTGGAACCTCAGGTACTTCATCCACCGCGTATATCCGCCGAAGAGCTCGTCGCCACCATCGCCTGAGAGAAGGACCTTGATCCCATCCGCTGCGGCGGCGCCAGCGATGAACGAGCAGGCGATCCACGTGGGATTGCCGGTGGGGTAGTCGAGATCGGTGAGCCAGCTCTCGAGCTCAGCTCGAATCCTGTCTTCGGTCACGTGTAAAACACGGTGAGTGATGCCGAGTTCGTGCGCAAACCGTGCAGCTGCCTCGGCCTCGTCGTCAGAGCGCCCGAAGGCCACGGAATAGGCAGTCAACTCTCGCGCCGACACGTGACGGACGGCAAGTGCGGCGATTGCCGACGAATCGATTCCGCCAGAGAGCATCAATCCCAGCGGCACATCGCTGACGAGTGAAGCAGCGATGGCGCCGTCGAGCTTCGTAAGCAGTTCCCCAGCCGCATCCTCGGCGTGATGCCCACTCGGAGGCGGCGGGATGACGTCCCAGTACTCGTGAACCCGCAGCTCGCCATTGCGGATTCGGAGAAACTGGCCGGGCAGGAGCTTTCGCACGCCGTCCACCAACGTCCGCTCGCCTGGGTTGTCACCGAAGGCGAGGAACTCGACCACGCCGGCCGGATCGAAGCTGGGCTGATGCCCCGGAGACACGAGAAGGGGTCGGAGTTCGCTGCAGCCTATAAAGAGGCCGTTGTACCGACCGTAATAGAACGGCTTCACACCGATCTGGTCACGAGCGGCGAAGACCTCGCCGGTGGTGCGGTCGTAGACGACGAAAGCGAACATTCCGCGCAGCCGTGGAAGAATTCGTATGCCTTCGCGGGCGAAAGCCTCCAAGAGTACCTCTGTGTCCGACTGCGTCACGAATACGACGCCCTTCCGTTCGAGCTCGGTTCTGAGCTCACGGAAGTTGAAAAGTTCGCCGTTGTAGACCATGGTCCAGCGCCCTGAGCGGTCCGTGAATGGTTGGTTCGCGGCCGGGTTGTCCGGATCGATGATCGCGAGCCGCGTGTGTTCCAGAGCCACGTTTCCATCGGGAGCAGTAAAGGTGCCCTCGCCGTCCGGACCACGATGACGTAGCGCTCGTAGCGCCCACGGAGCCGCACGAGCGCGGCCGTGTAAGTCGATCATCGCCGCGATCCCGCACATTGGCCGACTCAGGCCGCCCGGCGCATTTTCGCATCGGTCCCCACCGCGGCAACAGGCTTTACGAACTCGACCGCGATCTGCCCGCTAATGCGTAGATAGCGGATGAGCCAATCAGAAAGGAGGATTCTCTCGACCGCGGCGACTCCGGTCCAGGCGGTGGCCAACACCGGCCAGCGCCGAAATCGCTCTCTTCTCGGCGTTCGCCAGATCTCGAAGAACTCCGGCGTCGATCGTCCGAGACCCCGCACGAGCGCGAGCCGCAATATTCCACGACCGCTTCCGCCGAAGAGATCAGTTGTATGGGTGACGCGCACTAGGTCGAGGCCCGAGGCCTGCCCATAGAGGCGTAGGGTGGTCGGCGTGAAAAAATACAGGTGGCGTGGTACGTCTTCTTGTTTCGCCCACCTGGAATAGATACTCCGTAGGTTGGGCACCTGAACGATCAGGCGCCCGCCCCCTCGGAGCAGATCTGCGGCCTTCCGGAAGGCCGCAGCGGGATCGCGGAGGTGCTCGAACACTGCCCACGCCGTGATGACGTCGTAAGCGCCGTCGGGCAGGTCGCACTCTTCCGGGAACGAGCAGCGATGGATCTCGACTCCGGGGGGACTTTCACCATCATCGAACGCCTCGATCCCGGTGGCCTCCCATCCTCGCTCTGCCATGACCGACAGAAAATCGCCGCGTGCCGTGCCGATGTCGAGCAGCCGACCGGGCTTGCCGGGGACGTAGTTCGCCTGCCGCCGATACCGCTCAGCCTGCGAGGCACGGCGTGAGAAGTAGGGTTCCGGGTAGTACCGCCGGATCTCTTCTGACGTGGGCCGCGGATTGAGGTACCCGAGGCCGCAGGACTTGCAACGAACGATGCTCCACTCGAGGTCGTCGACGCACAATCTGTAATCGCGGAGCCGAACGAGCAGCCGCGCGTTATCGGATCCGCAGAGGTTGCAGATTACGGTCTCAGGCATCATTCGGACTCGCAGCTTCACCTGAGCCGTGCCACTCCAGAATCTCGATCGGGGGCTTGGTCGCGATATACGATACCCCGGAGTTCGGCGCTACGGGTCGGATCTGCTCGAGCCCCGCCTCTTCGTGCCAACCGTAAACCTGGACATGGTCATAGGTGAAGGCATAGGTCGGGGAGTACAGGTCGAACGTGTTCCCCACGCGCCATCGGTGCGTCGGAGGCCGCACGCTGACCGGCAAGAGTATCCGCGTGATCAAAGGACCCACCACCGGAAGCTTGCCGACGTAAAAGAGCGGCACGGCCACGTAACTGAGGCGTAGGAGCACGCGCTTCGGGATCTTCGTGGTGAAGCGGCGGTAGAACTCCGTGACCGCGAGATACGCCTTGTTGTAGTTGGCGTAGACCATCGTCATCAACTTGCCGCCGGGCCTTACAAGCGGCGGCAACTTTCGGAAGGCAGCTGGCGGATCAGGCGTGTGATGCAGCACCCCCCAGCTGTAGACGAAATCGAAGGTTTCAGGTCGAAACGGAAGATTGAAAATATCGGCCTGAAGAAAATAGATATCTCCTCGCCTGTTCAAATTCTGGAAGGCGACGTCAACGGCTCCACTCAAGTCGACGGCGACTACCGTGCCTCCGTGATTTAGGACAACCTCGCTGAAGCGACCGAGACCGCAACCAGCATCGAGGACGAGCTTTCCTGCAAGAGCTTCAAGCGGAAAATCGAGGAACTCTCGGAACTGCCTGTCGAGATAGCTTAGGCCGGTAAAGCTGTCTAGATGAGCAGTGCGAAATGCATTCCACTCGACCGTGAACGCATCGGCGTACTCATGTGTCTCTACGAAGCGGGGAATGAACCCGCGGATCGGAAAAATACGCTGACAGCCGCGACAAACAAGACTTCCGCTTTCCGTCTCGCCGTCAGCAAGCTGGCTGCTCTGCAACTCGAAACCGGATTGGCATTGTGGACAACTGATCAGCGCGAGGAGTCCTTGTTTCATTGCCGGCCCGTCTGAGGAGCCTGACCGCGGGCCGCCTTAGAGGCGATCGCTTTTTCGTAGAGCCTGAGGTATGCCACGGCCGCTCGCGTAGGCGTGTAACGCCTGCGGACCCCATCACTCCCGTTCTTGCCGATCTGCCGACGCAGGCGGGGGTCCGAGATGAGACGCGCAACGGCTTCTGCAAGAGCCGTGCGATCGCGGACGACGAAACCATTCTGGCCGTCTTCTATGTGTTCGGTCATCCCTCCGCCATCGGAGAACACGAGCGTGGGAACGCCCATCGCCATAGCCTCGACTGCAGCGTTTCCGAAAGACTCGAGGCCCATCGACGGCAAGCAAAACGAGTCCATGATCTGCATGTAGTCGGCAGCATGTGTCTTGGCACCCGCGAAGATGACGCCCGAGCCGACGCCCAGACGCTCAGCTTGCGCTTCGAGATGCTTACGTTCCGGGCCATCGCCCACCACTAGAAGCCGGAGCATCGGGTCGCCGACGAATGCGACAAGATCCACCAATCGGTCAATACGTTTCCACGGCTTCAAGTTCGCGGCAGTGCCGAGCACGAATTCTGATGGCGTCAGACCGAGCTCGGCACGTACGGCATCAGCGGAACGCTGGGGAGTAAGCAGTTCGAACGCGACACCGTTGTAGGTGGTGGCGAAGCGCTCGGGGGGGAAGCGGTAGAGCCTTGCAGCAGCTTTAGCGCCGTGGTGCGTATTTCCGGAAAAGCCGTGGAAATACCGGCGTAGTAGCAGCCCGGTGAGCTCGTAGCGTAGACGCGTCACCGCCGGGTAGCGAATGAATCCACCTCGATGGGTATAAACGCGCGTCGCCCCCGCGCAGAGGATGCTCGAGAGCATCAAGGCCGGCTCGGCAGAGTGAAAGTGATGAAGATCAAAAGTACGGATAGCGCTCGCGATGCGCCGAATGGGACTAACAGCGTGACCGTGTGAGAGTCCCGCGTTTATCACTGGGCATCCTAGAGATTGCGCCTCCAGCCAGTAGTGACCACGAGCCTGAGCGAAGAGAATGGCGGGCTCTATTCTTGGATCCTGGATCTGTTCGCGCACGAGTTGATAGATGGCGCGTTCGGCGCCACCGATTTCGCCGCTCCAAAGGCAATGAAGGACACGAAGCGGCCGTGCAGATCGCTGATCGTCGCCAGTGGCAGTCATCGCAACTCTGTTTGGCTTAATTGATTCCCTCGAGCTACGTCTGCGAGCCAACCGGCAAGCGCGCGATCAGCCTGCTCCTGCGTAAACAGCCTCAAGTAGCGGTCCTTAGCGGCCGCGCCCATCTTCGCGCGAAGCTGATCGTCCTTGAGAAGGCGAAGGATCTTCTCCGCGAGCGCGCTCGGCTCGGGATTCGGAAGAATGAACCCGCAATCCCCATCGATGATCGTTTCTGCGATCGCACCTTGATTGGTGGCGACCACGGGAGTGCCTGACGCGAGCGCCTCGAGCACCACTCGTGGATGACCCTCGGGCGCGTTCGGCGGAAAGAGCACGATTGAGGCGGATGCGAGCAGGCGGTCCTTCTCGATTCCGGCAACAGGGGCTCTGAACTGAATCCGCCCGTCCATGTCCGAAGCGCGCGTGCGCAACTCTCGCTCGAGACCTTCGTCTTCCCACTCACCGACGAAGAGGAAGCGCGCCGCAGCGTGCTTGCGGGCGACGATATGCGCCGCGTCGACCGCCTCGACGACACCTTTGCGGCGTCGCAGGTTGCTAAGGAAGAGAACGGTCGACTCGTCTCGGACGGCTCCGTGCAGGGTCGGCTCGGGTGTCCCGTTTGGAACGACAACGATGCGCTGTGGTGGAACAAGACCCTCGAAGACCCAGCGCAGGGATTCGCCCATAACGGCGACTGAGGTGACGCGCTGGAGCGTCCTTCTGATCCATCTCCGAAGTGGTGGCGGGCTTGCTTCGTAGAACGCCCGGAACTCGCTTCCCCTCAGATGGACGGCGATCTTGCAGCCGCGATGCGCAGCGATGTGTATGAAGAGCGAGTCGCGCATGAAACCCGCGAGGCCCTGGGAGACAGGTAGGTAGACCAGGTCGGTAGGTTCATGAAGGCTTCGCGAGAGTCGGAACAACGCTCGCATCGCGAGCAGCACGTTCCTCACATCCCACCTGCCGAGGTTCTGGCCGGGTCTGCCGTCGCTCGTGTCTACGTGTCGAACATCAAAGCAGGCGTGCAACTCATTATTCGCGAGCACGAGAGACGTCGAAACGGTGACACCGTGATACGGGGGCGGGAGGGGCCCGATAACGACAAGCCGTTGCTTCACGTCGCCGCACCGTCACGCGCGCGCAATTCCTTGCTCACCACGCCGAATAGCATCCATGTCGGAAATGTAATCCGAGTGACCTCGAGCCAGTTCTCCAGGAAGCCCATCTGCAGGAGAAGTAGAAAGCCGATCGCACATGCCAAGACGCACGCAGGTAACGGATCGCCCGTCACCGCGTCGGACATCGCGCGCATTGCCATTCTGATGGCACGTGTTGTCACCGCGACGTACATACCAACGATCAGCAGAAAGCCGGGGAGGCCGACTTCGGCAAGGAGGGAGACGTAGCTCGAAAAAGGTGATGTGACGGCTCTTGATCCGCCGATCGTGGGCCCCTGGGTAAGCGGCAGCACGTAGCGGTCGGAAACGTCCGTGCGATAATTCGTACTCCCAAGCGCTTTCACATAGCTCCCTTGGACGTTCGACTGCGACGTGCTGTCGGCGTTGGCAAACGTCTGCCATGCTCGGCTCGAGAACGTACCCGGCCCGCTTCCGAAGACGATGGCAAGCGGATCGTCTGTATAAAGATTGATCACGGCTTCCGCAGTCTTGAGCCGCTTCGACGCATAAAGAGTCGGGTCCTGTTGGAGCGTTGTGAGCGTCGAAGCAAACCGTAACCTCGGGAAGTTCTGTTCCACGTAAGTCAGGCTGATTGCGAAGGATGCGGCTACGACAATTCCCGCGACGATGCCGCGTCCGCGAACTCCAAGTAGAAGGCCGATGAAGAGCACGGTCAACGCAGTTGTGACGAGAAGCGCACGATACTGGGCAAGGAAGATCACAGTGAGGATTCCTGCGAAAAGCGGTAGTGCGAGCCGCGCGCTCAACCGATGCTTCTCGAACGTGAAAATGCCAGCGAGAAGAGCCATCACGAGCAAGAGGAAAAACACGAGCTGATATGCGTTCGTCCCAAATGTGCCGCTCACCACGTCGGGATTGCCTGACGCGATGAACCGGGGCAGATCAATTGCACCGACAACGACGAGTTCGACGACACCCAAAGTGACGAGCATCCTCGAGAGCGACAACACATGCCCGACCGGCCACAAACGGTATGCCGCGGCACCGACACCAATCGGGGCAAGAAAGCCGTAGAGGAAAAGAAGCGCAGGCCCGGGCTCGACACGGGCGATGTTGAGCGAAACAGAGAGCACACAGAGACTCACGAAGAGGAGCACTGGCAACGAGAACGACATTCCTCTCGGGATGGCGTTCGTCTGCGCCATAGCAACAATCGCCAAGACGAAGAAGATGGGAACATCGACGAAGTTCGCCGCTCTAGGAATAACCGGAACGACTTCCGTGAAAAATCTGACGAGAACGAGCAATGCAATCGAGCCAAGGAGCAGGTTGCGCCCCGTCATAACGTTCCTGTGGAGACGCGAGACAAGGCGAGTCCGAGAGGACGTTGCCGTAAATCCTGGTCCGGTAAGGGTCGGAGACTGCGCGCCCGCGACAAACCAACGCTCGGGCCGACCGCTCACCGCCGCGATCCTGGAAAGGTGTTCGCCGACGTCCGCTGTCCCCGTTTCAATCCGATCCAACGTCCACAGTGAGACTCCTACGCGCTCGGCAAAGCGCTTCTGGCTAAAACCAAGTTGACGCCGCGCCTCGGCGACGAGACTTCCTGGCTTGGCCGCGGCGACGCTGTTCACGTCTCTGGCTCGAGCACTGCGAGTCTCAGGCCGGCAATCATCGCGTCGGCGGCGTGATCTATCGTCCAGCGACGCAAGACCGTAGAACGAGCGCAGGCGCCAAGACGGTTCCGCAACGGAGTGTCGGAGACAACTTTCTCGATCGAGCTAGCCCAGTCCTCTGTCTCGTGCGGCACGACCAGGCAATTGACCCCGTTGACGCAGAGATCGGCGACCGCCCCCGCGACCGGGGACACCAGCGAGCACAGCCCCGCTCCCATAGCTTCGACAAGCGCAAGGCCGAAGATGTCAGCGCGAGTGGGAAAGACGAACACCTGAGCGGCGCTGAGACTTCGTCGCGTCTCCTCAGGGGAACGCGCGCCGGATAGCTCGATCCGAGCGTCGCTCGACGCTCGTTTCCTGAGCTCGGAGAACATCGGGCCGCCGCCGATAACGCACAGACGACACGCAAGGTTCGGTCTGCGGTTCAGCGCGTCTATCGCAAGATCAATGCCTTTGCGGGCATCAGCCAGATCTCCGATTGCGACCAATTGAATTGGCGTCTGTCCTTGACCTAATGCGGCCGGCGGCGCGGGAAGCGGCGCAGTGTTACGCCCAATCACGATTGGCAAGTCTGGAGCCAGCCGACGCATATAACGAGCGCTTGCCGAGCCAT
This sequence comes from Gaiellales bacterium, assembly GCA_038237145.1. Classification (GTDB taxonomy): domain Bacteria; phylum Actinomycetota; class Thermoleophilia; order Gaiellales; family Gaiellaceae; genus 3-1-20CM-4-69-9. The sequence continues at coordinate 6,474 of JBBRZA010000008.1, read as the reverse complement.
ACGCAATGGCGCAGCGTGCTTGCGCCAAAAGGCGTCGGCGCACCACGGTGCGTACGCGACTCCGCGCGGTCGCCATTGCCTCGTGTTCGCCACTCCAAATGGCGAAAGGGACTCGCTCGACGCGAGCATACCGAGCAACCCGGCCTGTTACGGCAGGTGAGAAACCCGCGGACAATACGATCGTCGGCCGGAAGGATCTGAGCGCGGCTTCGAGCTTTCGCGGAACCAGAGGAGGCCGGGCCCGTATCGGTAGCACGACGGACTGCAGAAACGCGTGTTCACACTCGAGCGCCTCCGGGTCAGTCAACCAGGGCCGAGACGCGGCGTCTTGCGCACAGAAGAGCACCCTCAACTGGCCGCCTCCCCTCGCGATCCGTGCGGCCAATGCGTTGAGCAGCGGCACGCGATAGTGGGTAGGAAGGTTCGTCACGAGGGCGATCCGGTGGCCGCGAAAAACCTCATCGTCCCCGCGGCGGTGAGGTGAGTCGCCGCCGCCGCTCCCGGAGAGCTCTTCGACCATCTCGGCCAGTGTGATGTCAGGCCGAACCGATGGGCCCACAGCGCGCCCGGCTCTAGAAGCCCTTTGGAAGCTCACTTGATTCTCTAAGCCATATGCCTTTGCCGTGAGCGCGAGTTGTGTTCTGTTCGGCAAGCCTTCCGGCAGGACAACCTCGAACTCACTGGAAAGCTGCGCGAGTGTGTGCAGGAGGAGTTCTGCCTGCTCGGGCGAGGGGGTCATGCCGCCATCGGGGAAGGCAATTGATCGTCGAGAAGTGACTGGGGTGTCGAGCATGAAGTCCTCTAGAGTTCAGGAAGCAGACTGGAACTCGTGCAAGTCGAGCGGCATTCCTCGCTGAGCCAGGGAACGATCAACTGCCTCGGTCATTTGTACGACATCGAGGCCGAGACGTGCCGAGCATCGGATCTCGTCACCGGTACGCACTGCGTGACAGAAATCTCGTAGTTCAAGGCCCAGCGGCTCCGCTATGTCGACGCGCGGCGAGACAATGTCACCGGACCGGTAGGTGAGACGGTACTCGCCGAAGCTAGCCGGATCGGGAACACTCGCACCGGAATCGAACACTCGGATCGGCTCGTTGCTCGTATCGTCGTAGACGAGCATCTTCTGTGAGCCGACCACGGCGGTGCGGCGAAGCTTGCTCGGAGCGAGCCACGAGAGCTCGATATGGGCGATCGTGCCCGACTCGAACTCCAGGTTGACGAAGGCGACATCGGGAACGCCTTCGAAGATGCACGCCCTGCTCACCGCCGAGATCCTCACCGGCATCTCGTCGAGCCAGTACCGGAGAATCGAAAAGTCATGAGGCGCCAGGTCCCAGACGACGCTCACGTCCGGCTGATGCAGCCCGAGGTTCACGCGGCTCATCGTGATGAAGAAGATGTCACCGAGGTCGCCGTTCCGAATCAGATCGCGCGCCGCATTTACCGGTGGGCTGTACAGGAACGTATGACCGGGCATCAAGACCAGATCGCGCTCTGACGCTTGCGTGACGAGGTCCGCGGCCTGCTCGACCGACGCCGCGAGCGGCTTCTCGACAAAGACGTGCTTACCGGCCGCGAGCGCGGCTGCCGCCAGGCGATGGTGACTCGCGACCGGGGTCGCAATCGCCACGGCTTCGACGAGGTCGTCATCGAGCACCTCGTCGTAGCTCGTTGTCGCTCGCAGAGCCGGATAACGTCGCGTCAGACGATTCGAAGCCTCCTCGCGCTCGTCGCACACCCACGCAACCTCTGCCTCGGGCAAGTCATGCAGGACCCGCACGATGTTCGGCCCCCAGTAGCCGAGGCCCACGACGGCAATCCGAACTGCTGGGCCCTCCCGCGGTCGTTCTGGGCGAAGAGTATCGAGCATGTCGCTCACACCGTCCCGCTGGGTCTAAGCAACTGAAGCGGCGTCCGAGCGAGAAGCAGAAGATCAAGGCCGAGTGACCAACTCTGCGCGTAGAGCACATCCATGTCGAGCGCTTCGCCGAACGTCGAGTGGGCACGCGCGCTCGTCTGCCAGAGGCCCGTGAGTCCGGCCGGGACAAGAAAGCGATCGAAGTGATGAGGTTCGAAGCGCTCGAGCTCGTAAGCGATACAGGGCCGCGGGCCGACAAGCGACATATCGCCGCGCAAGACATTGATCAATTGTGGAAGCTCGTCCAGGCTCGTTCGGCGTAGCCACGTGCCAACTCGGGTCACAGCGTCCTCACGATTCAGCTTGTAGAGGCCGTTCGACTCCGGCGCACCATTGTGGCTCATCGTCGCCGCGATGAAGGCCCTGTGTGCCGAATCGTCGGTGTCGACCCTCATCGTTCTGAACTTCAACAGCGTAAATTCGTGCCTGTCCTTTCCGAGACGTCGCTGCCGGAAGAAGACGGGCCCAGGCGAATCTCGCTTGATCATCCAAGCGAGGACGAGAATCAACGGGGTGGCCAGCACCAGCCCTACGGCAGCAACAGCCACGTCGATCGCTCGCTTGATGATCCGGGACGAGCGAGGGAGCCTGACCGGCGAGAGACCGACGAGCGGTATGCCTTCAACGGTATGGATGTCGACCTTCGGCCCAATCACCTCAAACAGACGGGGGACCACGTCGACCTGCACCCCGGCATCGCGGAGACTTCGAATGTGCGGGAGGAGTTGCCTGTGGTTGTCGGCCGTGAACGCGAAAATGACACGCTCTACTTCTTTTTGCTCGACGAGCTCGTCCAGCTGCTCGAGGCTGCCGATGACCGGAACTGCGTTGACGCTCGGGGTTAGTTCCATGGGCCTTGCGTCGACGAACCCGACAAGCCGAATCCCATACTCCCGATGCTGGAGGAGCTTGCGGGCGATCAGCTGGCCGATCTCCCCTGCTCCGACGATCATCGTGTTTTGTAAGTAGCCCGCGCGGCGCCGTGCGAAGGTTCGAGCGGCGATGCGTGCCACAGTGACGCCGACAATCGCAACAGCCCAGAAGACCGTGACCTTCGTCAAATCGGGATCCGCTGCGCGAGTCAAGTTAACGGCGTGCGTGATGAGAAAGGCCCCGACCGTGGCCAAAAGAAACACGCGGACAAGATCGTCCGGGGTCGAGTGGGCAGCGCGCTCCTCGTCCCGGTCGTACAACCCGAAAAGCTTGGCCCCGAGAAGCCAGGCCGGCAGTGCAAGAGTGAACAGGAAGATCTCGTCCGACAGATGAACAGCGTCAGGGACCCCCCGGCTCCCGAAGAGAAGCTCAACCAGCAAGAACGCAATCGTGAGACCCCCGAGATCGGCAAGGACTAGCATGCGCCGTGTCAGCCAACCGCGACGCCCGACGATGCGTGTTCGGCCCGCTGCGGCCCGCCTCCCCGCAAGAGATTGCGGAGACAGGCGACTCTCTCCGGGAAGGCTCGTCAACTGACACGCTCCGTTTCCCGTCGACCCTCGTACGCGTACCCGTAGCCATAGCCGTACCCGTAACCTTCTTCCGCGCTCGCTCCCGTGACCACAAAACCGAGCTTTACGATTGGCGCAGTCTCGAGAACTCGGCGAAGCTCCTCCACCACCGGTCGACGGATCTCTGGGAGGCGCGTGACCACGAGCATCCCGTCGAGCTTCGCGCTCAGCATCATCGCATCGCTCACCTGCAGGATCGGCGGCGCGTCGACGAGGACCAGGTCCGCGCGCTCGCCCACCTGCATGAGCACGTCCGTGAGCGCACGCGAGCCGGCGAACTCGCCGGCATTCGGGGGAAGCGAGCCGGCCGGCAGAACATCCAACGATCCGACAGTGCTGCCGCCGTTACTCGAGGCATGCGCGGCTTCTCGACCATCGCCTAGCACCGGAATGCGAACGAGCGCCTGGTCGAGGGTCGCTCTCCCGAGCGCGACATTCGTTATGCCCAGATCCGTGTCGATGTTGAAGTACCGCTGGATTGAAGGACGTCTCAGATCGAGGTCGACCAGCACTACCCTGCGACCTGCTCGCGCGAAAGCAACGGCGAGATTCGAGATCGTCGTGGACTTTCCCTCACCGCGCGAGGCGCTCGTGATCAGGACCGAAGAGGCGCCTCGGTCGATGTTCATGAAGTCGAGGTTGGTGGCGAGGATGCGGAAGGCCTCCGCCTCCGGGGCGTTCGGGCTCGCCATCATCGTCAGTCGGTTCTTTCCTCGGAGCTTTTTCGGCGGGGCGGGGACGCGGCCGAGCAGTGGCAGGTCGAGCCGCTCTTGAATCTCGGCAGCCGTGCGGACCCGCGTGTTTAGAGCATCGCGGAGGAAGGCCAGCGCGACTCCCAGCATCAGGCCGAGGATCGCGGCCAGAATCCCGTTACGCCTGGGCTGGGGCTGGATCTGAGCTGCGTCGTTTGCGGCACGGACAACGGAGGCATTCGACGTCTGGAGCAACTCCGTCGTACGCAGCCGCTGGTCTTTGTCTGCGAGGCTGGTGTAGAGCTGCGAACCTTGGCCCCCTTCGGCTCTGAGCTCCGTCATGCGGCGCTCGATCTCCTCGCGCGCCTGCACGAGTGACCTCGTATCGAGTTCGTGGCGGTAGTCGGTGTAGGCGTTCGCGTATGCCGTGGCGAGCCGCGTCGCCATGGCAGGGTCGCCGTCCGTGACCGAGAAAGTCAGCAGATCCGCGTTCGGCGTTGTAGCGACGGATGATTGCCCCAGAAGGTCGGCACCGGTTCGACCGGAGATCCTCCCGTCGCGGATAGCGCGTGCAGCTACTGCCGGCCCGCGCGCGAGCCTCGCCTGCGTCTCGGCCGCCCGCACGGGATCGACGTAGGGAGGCTGGATGTCCGAGAGACTGGCTGCGAGATTCTGCGTGTTGAGGAACACATCCGCGGAGGCCTCGAAGAGCTTCGGCTGTCGAGCCGAGAGGTAAACGGCCAATGCGGTCATGGCCGCAGTCGTAAGGACGACGATCCACAGGCCGCGACGGAGGACCCGGAGGTAATGGCTCAAACCCGATGCATCGGCTGACTGCCGCACTGGCTCCCTCCCCCCTCAGTTAGACCCTCGCACCGATCTCCCCCGTTCCCTCGGCCCGATTGTAACCCCAGTTAACGGCATGTCTTGAAATCGGTCAAGTGCAGGGGGTTCCCGCCGAAAGTACGAGCTTCCAGCGGACCCCTCAACCGGCCTCCGCGGACCGGGTGCGGCGCACCTGTCCCCAGTCCTTAGACACGCCAGAACGAGCCGCCCTTCGTTTTTTCGTTGTGCGTCGCAGCAGCCCTAAACACAGCAACGTGGTAGACCGGGGGAAGTTCCCGATGGAGCTAGCCGGGCTCGAACCGGCGACCTCCTGGTGATTCGTTAGGGGCCCGCGGCGGATGCATCCGCGGGGAGAGGCCGTTTCGAGTCGAACGACGTGCCATGCTCTGGTCGTGGCCGCGGGGCTTCGAGGGCAGCTCTCCGAACCGTTCCTTGCGTTTCGCGCCGTGTTCGCAAACCCGGGCCTTCGACGTGTCGAACTCGCCTGGGCGGGATCGGAGACCGGGAAGTGGGTCTACATCCTCGCTCTTTCGATCTTCGCCTACGACGCGGGCGGTGCAACTGCGGTCGGAATCGTCGCGCTGATCCGGACGGTTCCTGCCGCCGTCGGTGCACCGTTCACCGCACTTCTGGGCGACCGCTACCGGCGAGATCGCGTGATGCTTGGCGCCTCACTGGCTCGCGTTGTAGCAGTAGGGGCGACTGCCGCGGTCGCAGCCAACGGCGCGTCACCGATGCTGGTCTATCTCCTAGCGGGAGTCGTCACGCTGACGTCGACGGCATTCCGCCCGGCCCAGGCAGCAGCGCTCCCATCGCTTGCCCGAACGCCGGACGAGCTGACAGCCGCGAACGTCGCCTCCAGCACGATCGCAACGCTATCGAGCTTTGTCGGGCCTGCCGCGGGCGGCTTGCTCTTCGCCGTGACTAGCACCGAGGTTGTCTTTCTCGCAACGGCGGGAGTCTTTCTCTGGTCGGCGCTACTCGTTGCTCGCATCAGTCTCGCGAAACCGAGTGCAGCCTCGACCTTTCGCAAGGGCATCACCCACGGTGCGACTGCAGGGTTCCGAACAATCCTGAGCGACCGCAATTTGCGAGTGCTGATGAGCCTCTACACAGTCCAGGCCTTCGTCGGCGGCGCCTTCAACGTGTTCGTCGTCGTGTTAGCACTGGACATGCTCGATCTGGGCGACTCGGGCGTCGGGTTGCTCAACGCCGCGTTCGGCGTCGGAGGATTCCTCGGGGCCGCCGTGTCGCTTGCGCTGCTCGCACGCCGGCGGCTTGCATCCGACTTCATGCTAGGGATCGTCCTGTGGGGAATGCCGCTCATGATGATCGGCTTCTGGCCGAACCTCGGCGCAGCACTCGTACTTCTAGGCCTGGTCGGTGTGGGCGAGACACTCGTCGAAGTTGCAGGACCGACGTTGCTCCAACGTTCGGTTCCGGATGCGTTGCTGGCGCGCGTCTTCGGCGCCCTGGAAAGTCTCTTGGTAACGATGATCGGGCTTGGTGG
>JBBRZA010000007.1:0-69934 GCA_038237145.1 Gaiellales bacterium | reverse complement strand
GAGATCATCGTCAACAACGAGAAGCGCATGCTGCAGGAGGCGGTCGACGCGCTGTTCGACAACGGTCGCCGCGGCCGGCCGGTCACCGGGCCGGGCAACCGCCCGCTCAAGAGCCTCTCGGACATGCTCAAGGGCAAGCAGGGCCGGTTCCGCCAGAACCTGCTCGGCAAGCGCGTCGACTACTCGGGCCGCTCGGTGATCGTCTCCGGTCCCAGCCTGAAGCTGCACCAGTGCGGGCTGCCGAAGCTGATGGCACTCGAGCTCTTCAAGCCGTTCATCATGAGCCGGCTCGTCGAGCGGAAGTCCGTGCAGAACATCAAGGCGGCGAAGAAATACGTCGACTCGATGACCGAGGAGGTCTGGGACGTCCTCGAGGAGGTCATCGCGGAGCATCCCGTTCTTCTGAACCGCGCGCCGACGCTGCATCGTCTCGGCATCCAGGCGTTCGAGCCGAAGCTGGTCGAAGGCAAGGCAATCCAGGTGCATCCGCTCGTCTGCCACGCGTTCAACGCGGACTTCGACGGCGACCAGATGGCCGTGCATCTCCCGCTCTCGGCGGAGGCGCAGGCCGAGGCCCGCATCCTGATGCTGTCGTCGAACAACATCCTTTCGCCTGCAAGCGGCCGTCCGCTGGCCACGCCGACGAAGGACATGGTGCTCGGCACGTACTACCTGACGTACTGCGGGACCGACCTCGACAAGACCAAGCTCGAGGACATCGAGCCGCGCCCCAAGCGGTTCGCGAGCGAGGAAGAGGTCGAGCACGCCCTCGATGCAGAGCAGGTGAAGCTGCAGCAGCCGATCGAGTTCCGCTGGAACGGCGACTTGCTGCTCACCACTCCGGGCCGGGTGATCTTCAACTCCGAGGTCGAGCGTGCGCTCGCCGAGGCCGTTGCGGACTACAACCCCGAGGATCCGCTGCACGACTACATCAATCGGACCCTGCCGAAGCGCGAGCTCGACGCTTTCATCGCCGAGCTCGTCCACGAGTACGGGGCGCACTCCATCGCCAGCGTGCTCGACATGATCAAGACCCTCGGCTTCAAGTACGCGACGCAGGCCGGCGTGACGATCTCGAAGAACGACATCGTGATCCCACCGGACAAGGAAGAGATCCTGGCCGAGTACGAGGAGCGCGTAGCGAAGGTCGTGGCTCAGTACGAGCGCGGCCTGATCACCGACGAGGAGCGCCACGAGTCGATCGTGAACATCTGGACCGAGGCGACCGACACCGTCGCGGCGGCGATGGAGCGGACCTTCTTCGAGCTGAACCCGATCTACATGATGGCCAACTCCGGCGCGCGTGGATCCTCCAAGCAGATCCGCCAGCTCGCCGGCATGCGCGGCCTGATGGCGAATCCGAAGGGCGAGATCATCGAGCGCCCGATCAAGGCCAACTTCATGGAAGGCCTATCGGTGCTCGAGTACTTCATCTCGACGCACGGCGCCCGCAAGGGCCTCGCCGACACGGCGCTCCGCACGGCCGACTCGGGCTACCTGACGCGGCGTCTCGTAGACGTCTCGCAGGACGTAATCATCCGTGAGGAAGACTGCAAGACGAAGGACTTCATCGAGCTTCCGATCCACGTGCCGGAGGGGCTCAACAAGAGCCTGTTCGGGCGGACGCTCGCGGCCGACGTGCACAAGCCGCTCTCGAGCGGCAAGCCGGGCAAGACCGTTGTGGCCGAGAAGGGGGAGGAGCTGACCCCGCTCGTCCTCGACGAGGTCATCGAGGCGCTCGGCGACGCAGTCGACGAGGTGAGAATGCCCGTCCGGTCGGTGCTGAAGTGCAGGAGCGAGTTCGGCGTGTGCCGCCACTGCTACGCAACCTTCCTCGCCACCGGCGAGATGGCAGAGATCGGCGACGCGGTCGGCATCATCGCCGCACAGTCGATCGGCGAGCCGGGTACGCAGCTCACGATGCGGACGTTCCACACGGGTGGTGTGGCCGGCGCGGACATCACGCACGGCCTCCCGCGCGTCGTCGAGATCTTCGAGGCGCGGAACCCGAAGGGAGCAGCCACGCTGGCCGAGGTCGGCGGCAAGGTGGACATCGAGAACACGGACCGCGGTCCGAAGGTCACCATCATCCCGTTCGACCTGAAGAAGGACGAAGAGCCGAAGGCGATCCAGCTGCCGCGGCGCACGCGCATGCTCGTGACGAAGGGACAGGATGTGCAGCCTGGCGATCCGCTGCACGAAGGCTCGCTCAATCCGGCCGATCTCCTGCGCCTGAAGGGCTACACCGAGACCGAGCTGTACCTCATCGGCGAGGTGCAGAAGGTCTACAAGTCACAGGGCGTCGAGATCCACGACAAGCACATCGAGCTGATCGTCCGCCAGATGCTGAAGAAGGTTCGCGTCGAGAACGCGGGCCAGACCGACCTGCTGCCTGGCCAGCTCGTCGACAAGACGGTGCTCGACCGCGAGAACGCACGCATCAAGAAGGAGAAGAAGGAGCAGGCCACGTTCGAGCCGCTGATCCTCGGGATCACGAAGGCATCGCTCGCCACCGAGTCCTTCCTCTCGGCCGCTTCGTTCCAGGAGACGACCAAGGTCCTGACGGATGCGTCGATCGAGGGCAAGGTCGACCGGCTGCTCGGGCTCAAGGAGAACGTGATCATCGGGAAGCTGATCCCGGCGGCCACGGGCCTGAAGCAGTACCGCGGGATCGAGATCGGCCCCTCCGACAAGGTGCCGGCGTCCGCCTACATGCGGCCGGCGACCGAGGAGCAACTGCTCGCTGCCCTGGAGGAGATCGACTCCGACGGTGGCAACGGCATCGGCTCGCTCGGGCTCGATTTCGGCGGCCAGCCCGGCGTCGAGGACGGCGGCAGCTCCGGCAAGAGCGACATCGAGGCGGAGGAGATCCCGGAAGTGGACTCTCCGCTCGATAAAGACCCGTCCTAGCAAAGCGTGAGAGTCCGGCGCCTTCGGCGCCATGATGACTCTCACGCTACAAACAGCGTTAAGTGGCGAGGCCGGGCTAAGCCCGGCCTCGCGTCGTGAATGTTCGGTTGCAGTGTGCCAGCCGGTTAAGCGTTTGTAAGCCGCGCTGAGGCTTTCCGTCGAGGTGGCTACTGTTAGGCGCGTGAAGAGGCTCGGGGTCCTCGTCGCCGCCGTCGTTGCGCTTGCGCTCGCCGGCGGAAAGGGCGCGCCCGCGCAGCAACTTCAAGCGAACTGCTCTCTCTTCACCAAGACGCCGCTTTGGCTCGATTTCGTCCCCGACTCGGTCCCCTTCTGGAGCCTTTTTGCCAGGCCGGGCGTAACTGCGCTCGCCTCCAACCTGATCTTCCCGCAGAAGTTGCGTGAAGCCGGCGCTCAGACCGCGTACTTCGATCTGTATCTCAACCGGCGCGTTGGAACGACGAGCGCACCTGCGGATCCAGCGACGATCGTCGGCAAGGCGAACAAGCTCTACGACTACGCCGCACAGTCGATGGAGTGCTCGAACCCGGTCATCGCCGAGAACGAGCTCTTCGGGTCGTGGCTCGCGGTTCCGTGGTCGAAGACGAACGCGCAGTACCGCGCGAACGTCCTTCTGTTCCTGCAGACCCTGCGGCAGCGTGGTGCGCAGCCCTGGCTGCTCGTCAACCGCGCGCCGTACACGGATGGCAGCGCCGGCGATTGGTGGCGACAGGTGGCAGACGTGGCGGGGATCGTCCGCGAGGTCTACTTCCCTGCGCCGCTGATCTACAAGCAGGGCCCGATCCGCGGCAGCCGCACACTACGGCAAGCGTTCCGAAACGGCATCCTCGACTTCACGAAGGCCGGGATTCCCGTCTCGAAGCTGGGCATCTTCCTCGGCTTCCAGACCACGAAGGGCACCGGCGGGCGTGAAGGCCTCGAGGCCAAGGCTTGGTTCCGGACGGTGAAGTGGCAGGCGCTCGCCGCGCGATACGTCGCCAAGGAGATGAACTTCAGCTCCATCTGGTCCTGGGGCTGGCCCGAATGGACAACGACACCTGGGGAGCACGACCCCGCGAAGCCGAGAGCGGCATGCGTTTATCTCTGGGCCAGGAGCCCGAGCCTGTGTAACGGCCCCCGTGCTGCTGGAAAGGGATTCGTGCGCTCGCGCACCGAAGGGCAGCTGATCCTTTCGCCAGGCCTACGTTGCCAACTGGGCCACGCTGCCGTGCGGTGGTCGCAGATCAATCCGATTCTCAAGCTCACAGGCGATCCGGAGCTCGGGTTCTCCAACGCCTTCGCGCGCGTCGTGGCGCAGCGCGCCGCGCAGGTCGGCTACGGCGACATTCTCGCCGCTGAGCGTTCCATCATCGGCGCCCGCTTCGGCGGTTCTCGGGGCGCGTACCTGGCGGCGATCGCCGCTGCTCGGGCCAACCTCGCGGTGGCGCGCAGCATCATTGGCGACGAGCTGAGGCGCGCGCGAATCGAGAGCAAGTTCCACGTGCGTGGCCCGAGCGCACGCGAGATCGCCGACTTCCACGACACCTACGGCGACTTGCAGGCGCGGCTCGTGCAGGCCAAATCCGGTGCCGCCTGGCTGGGTGGCCGCCGCTCGGGCTACGCGGTCGAATCGACGGCGCCTCCTCGTCTGATGACTCTGTTGTCCGGGCGCTGGGCTTCCGTCTGGTCACCGCTAGGAACGGTCCAGGTGCGGCCGCTCGGCCCGCCCTTGCCGCTCGGCGCGCTTCCGCTGGGCAACGTGCGGGAGGCGATCCGGGCCGGGCTCGTCGCCCAGGCGCGTGAAGACCGTTATCCGACCTGGCTTGCGTCCGCCCAGCAGGCGGCGTTCCCCGAGGCGACCTGCTGGCGCGACCAGATGCCCGAGAAGGGCGAGGTCGACCTCACCAACTACCTGCCGTTCCTCGCGCTCACGTCTTAGGCGGGGCCGAGGCGCGGCGAGTTCGCCGACACGACCCGACCCTTGCCCGCTTCTTTCGCGCGGTAGAGCGCATCGTCCGCACGTTGGAAGAACGCCACGGGATCGTCCTCCGCGCGCAACTCTGCAACACCGGCGGACAGGAAGAGCTTTCCGCCCTGGCCGAGAGGCCGTGACGAGATCGCATTCTGGATCCGGCGATACAACTGGTCGGCATCGCTGAGCGACGACTCCGGGAGGATGACCGCGAACTCGTCGCCCCCGACGCGGCATGCGATGTCCGCGGTCCGTACGACGTCGCGGACGCGCTCCGCGGCTTCCGCCAGGACAGTGTCACCGGCCAGGTGGCCGATGCGGTCGTTGATCTCCTTGAAGTCGTCCAGGTCGAAGACGATCAGGGCCAGCTTGCGCTCGTAGCGGTGCGCGCGGGCACACTCGCGTGCCAGCGTCTCGTGGAAGAAGCGCCGGTTGTGCAGGCCGGTCAGCGCGTCGAGGTCGGCGAGCTGGCGCGCCTCGCGGAAACGGCGCGCATTCTCGATCGCGGGGCCGGCGCGCAGGGCGAGCGTCTCGAGTTGGCGCACATCCTCGTCGGAGTAGTCGTGCCCGTTCCTGCGCGTGAAGACGGTGAGGTAGCCGAGCGTCGAGCTGTCGCCGGGAAGCGGGACCGCGAGGCCTGCATGAATGACGCCCTCGCCCGGTTTGGCCTCCCGTTCGAGCTCGGGGTAGGTGTAGGACATCGTGATCGAGCGCGCGAGCCGTCCGTCCGGCGGGCCCGTGATCGCGTGCCGCTCCGCCTCTTCCACGGACAGGCCCAGCGTCGCGACGAGCGGCTTGCCTCCCTGGGCATCCGGCAGCATGACGAGTGCCGCGTCGGCGTCCTCGAGTGCTCCTGCCGCCTCGAGCGTCCGGGAGAGCACCTCGTCGAGGTCGATCGACCCGGCCAGCTCCCCGAAGATCCGGCTGCGCCTGCCCTCTTCCTCGGCGCGCTCGAGCGCCCCTGCCAGCTCGCGGCCGAGCTCGTCCATCCGGGCGTTGAGGCTTGCGACGACCTCCGCCACCCGTTCATCGGTTGAGTTGTCCGAGCGCCAGCGGACAACGAGCAGGGCCAGCAGAAGCACTACGAGAGCGCCAAGGCCCACACTGATCCCGATCAGAATGGTGGTCATTCGTTCGCCGCAGGAAGGAAAAAACCCGCCGGCTCACCATAGTGGCGCTCGGGCAGTCTCACTAGCTTTTGCAAGTAAGAAAATCCATCGCTCGGAGCTACTGTAAAAACGCTGGCGGAACCCTTCTGGTTCCGCTCCAGCAGCGGGATTTCGAGGTTTGCGGGCCTTCCCACCTTTCGCTACCATGCCTCGTCCGGTTGGCAGGGCCATCGCCCCGCCGACCGTTGTTGTGTGAGAAGAGACTTTCCAGGAGGTTCATGCCCACCGTCAACCAACTCGTCCGCAAGGGTCGCGCTCTCCAAAAGGGGAAGACGAAGACCCCTGCTCTCGGCGGGGCGCCGCAGAAGCGCGGCGTCTGCACGCGCGTGTTCACGCACACCCCGAAGAAGCCGAACTCGGCGCTTCGGAAGGTCGCGCGCGTCCGCCTGACGAACCAGATGGAGGTCACGACCTACATCCCCGGCGAGGGCCACAATCTCCAGGAGCACTCCGTCGTCCTCGTCCGAGGCGGCCGCGTGAAGGACCTCCCGGGCGTCCGGTACAAGGTCATCCGCGCCGCCCTCGACACCGCCGGGGTGAGCGACCGCAAGCAGGGCCGTTCCAAGTACGGCGCCAAAAAGGGCAGTTAGTGGCCCCCCCGGCCACATTCAGTGCGTCTCTGACGCGCGATAAGCGGCGCCATGCCGCGTCCTCAGTCGCACTCGGGCAAACCAGCCCGAGCGCTCCCTGCGTCCTTGCCTGGCTTGCTTCTCGCACGCCAGAGACGCGAGAACGTCACCGGGGAGGCCACTAATGCCGCGCCGTGCTGACGTACAGGCCCGGCCGGTCGAGCCGGATCCCGTCTACAACTCTGCCCTGGTCACGCAGGTGATCAACAAGGTGATGACGGCCGGCAAGAAGTCGACCGCCGAACAGATCGTCTACCGCGCGCTCGAGCGCATCGGCGAGAAGACCGGCAAGCCGCCGGTCGAGGTGCTGGAACAGGCCGTGAAGACTGTCACCCCCGTGCTCGAGGTGAAGAGCCGCCGGGTCGGCGGCGCGAACTACCAGGTGCCCGTCGAGGTGCCGCAGCGCCGTGCGCGCACGCTTGCGGTGCGCTGGCTCGTGGATTTCGCGCGCAGCCGGCGCGAGAAGGGCATGATCGAGAAGCTCTCCGCCGAGATCCTGGATGCGCTCAACAATCAGGGCGGGGCCTGGAAGCGCAAGGACGACGTCTATCGAATGGCACAGGCCAACAAGGCCTTCGCGCACTACAGGTGGTAGCGGCCATGGCGATCGACACCAAGAGCGGCATCGCTCTCGACCGCGTTCGGAACATCGGGATCATGGCCCATATCGACGCGGGCAAGACGACGACGACCGAGCGGATCCTCTACTACACCGGCCGCACCCACAAGATGGGCGAGGTCCACGAGGGCGCAGCGACGATGGACTGGATGGCGCAGGAGCAGGAGCGCGGCATCACGATCACGTCTGCTGCAACGACGGCGTCGTGGCGCGATTTTCGGATCAACATTATCGATACGCCCGGGCACGTGGACTTTACGGTCGAGGTGGAGCGCAGCCTCCGTGTCCTCGACGGCGCGATCGCCGTGTTCGACGCGGTCGCCGGCGTCCAGCCCCAGTCCGAGACCGTGTGGCGCCAGGCCGAGCGGTACGGCGTTCCGCGCATCGCCTTCATGAACAAGATGGACCGCACCGGCGCGGACTTCTTCGCGTCCATCCAGTCGATGATCGACAGGCTCGCGGCGAAGCCCGTGCCGATCCAGCTTCCCATCGGCCTGGAAGAGCACCACCGCGGCATCGTCGACCTCGTCGAGATGCGCGCGATCACCTGGTCCGACGACCTCGGGACGAAGATGGAGACGGGCGAGATTCCCGCCGAGCTCGCGGAGCAGGCGCAGGAGTACCACCACCAGCTGATCGACTCGGTCGCCGAGTTCGACGACGAGCTGACGGAGACGTACTTGATGGACGAAGAGTCAGTGACGCCCGAGATGATCCGGCGCGCGCTGCGAGCGGGGACGCTCGGGAACAAGATCACGCCGGTGCTGCTCGGCTCCGCCTTCAAGAACAAGGGCGTGCAGCCGCTGCTCGACGCGGTCATCGACTATCTGCCGAGCCCGGTCGATATCCCGCCGGTGCACGGGATCGACCCGCGCACGGAGCACGAGCTCTCGCGCAGACCCGCGTTGGACGAGCCGTTCTCCGCGCTGGCCTTCAAGGTCATGTCCGATCCGTACGTGGGCAAGCTCACCTACTTCCGCGTCTACTCGGGCCGGCTGAAGGCCGGTGACCGCGTCCTGAACACGAACACCGGCAAGACGGAGCGGATCAGCCGCATCCTCCAGATGCACGCGAACCACCGCGAGGAGCGCGAGGAGATCGGTGCGGGCGAGATCGCCGCGGGCGTCGGCCTCAAGGCCACGACAACGGGCGACACGCTCGCGACTGACACGGCGCCGATCAAGCTCGAGTCGATGATCTTCCCGGACCCGGTGATCTCCGTCGCCGTCGAGCCGAAGTCGAAGGCCGACCAGGACAAGCTCGGGGTAGGCCTCCAGCGCCTGGCGGAGGAGGACCCGACCTTCCGTGTGCGCACCGACGACGAGACCGGCCAGACCCTGATCGCCGGCATGGGCGAGCTCCACCTCGAGATCATCGTCGACCGCCTCAAGCGTGAGTTCAGCGTCGACGCGAACGTGGGCCGGCCACAGGTCGCCTACCGCGAGACGATGGGCCAGGCGGTCGAGAAGATTCAGGGCAAATTCGTCCGCCAGACCGGCGGCCGCGGCCAGTACGGACACGCGGTCATCAACGCCGAGCCGATGAGCTCGGGCGACGGCTACGAGTTCGTCGACAAAATCGTCGGCGGGAAAATCCCGAAGGAGTACATCCCGGCAATCGACCTCGGCATTCAAGAGGCGATGGAATCCGGGGTGCTCGCGGGGTATCCGGTCGTCGACATCCGCATCGAGCTCGTGGACGGCTCGTACCACGACGTCGACTCGAGCGAGATCGCCTTCAAGGTCGCCGGCTCGATGGCGTTCAAGGAAGCGATGAAGCGGGGCAAGCCGAAGCTCCTCGAGCCCGTGATGGCCGTCGAGGTGATCACTCCCGAGGACTACCTGGGCGACGTGATGGGGAACCTGAACTCCCGGCGCGGACGCGTCGAGAGCCTGGAGCCCCTCGGCAACGCGCAGGTGATCAAGGCCATCGTCCCGCTCGCGGAGATGTTCGGCTACGCGACTGACGTGCGTTCGATGACGCAGGGTCGCGCCGAGTTCACGATGCAATTCGAACGTTATGAGGAAGTTCCGCAATCGATCCTGGCCGAGATGGCCACGAGCGACGCGTAAGAGCAAGGAAGGAGAAGCATGGCCAAGCAGAAGTTTGAGCGCACCAAGCCACATCTCAACGTCGGCACGATCGGTCACATCGACCACGGCAAGACGACGCTGACCGCGGCGATCACGAAGGTGCTTTCGGAGCAGGGGACGTCGACGACCGGCATCAAGAGCTTCGAGGAGATCGACAACGCACCCGAGGAGAAGGCGCGCGGCATCACGATCAACACGTCGCACGTCGAGTACGAGACCGAGGCCCGTCACTACGCGCACGTCGACTGCCCCGGGCACGCCGACTACATCAAGAACATGATCACGGGCGCCGCCCAGATGGACGGTGCGATCCTGGTCGTGTCCGCAGCTGACGGCCCGATGCCGCAGACGCGCGAGCACATCCTGCTCGCCCGGCAAGTCGAGGTGCCGTCGATCGTCGTCGCACTGAACAAGGCCGACATGGTCGACGACCCCGAGCTGCTCGAGCTCGTCGAGATGGAAGTGCGTGAGCTCCTCTCGAAGTACGACTTCCCCGGCGACGACATCCCCGTTATTCAGTGCTCGGCGCTGAAGGCGCTGGAGGGCGACGGCGAGTGGGTCCCCAAGATCATCGAGCTGATGAATGCGGTCGATTCGTTCATTCCGGAGCCGGAGCGCGATGTCGACAAGCCGTTCCTGATGCCGATCGAGGACGTCTTCACGATCACCGGGCGCGGCACCGTCGTCACGGGCCGCATCGAGCAGGGCAAGATCGAGTCGGGCAACGAGGTCGAGATCGTCGGTATCCACGAGAAGGTCGAGAAGACCGTCGTCACCGGCCTCGAGATGTTCCAGAAGACGCTCGACTACGCGCAGGCAGGCGACAACGCAGGCGCACTGCTCCGCGGCATCAAGCGTGAGGACATCGAGCGCGGGCAGGTGCTCGCGAAGCCCGGCTCCATCACGCCGCACACGCTCTTCAAGGCAGAGGTGTACGTCCTCTCGAAGGACGAGGGCGGCCGCCACACGCCGTTCTTCAACAACTATCGCCCGCAGTTCTACTTCCGCACGACGGACGTGACGGGCGCGATCAAGCTCCCGGAAGGCCAGGAGATGGTCATGCCGGGCGACAACACGAACATGGAGGTCGAGCTGATCCAGCCGATCGCCATGGATCAGGGTCTGCGCTTCGCCGTCCGCGAGGGTGGCCGCACCGTCGGCGCAGGCGTCGTCACCGAAGTGATCAAGTAGAAGGGGCGCCGGTTCGTTGGCTCAGAAAATTCGTATCCGTCTGAAGGGCTACGACCACCATCAGCTCGACAAGTCGGCTCAGTCGATTGTCGAGACTGCACAGCGAACCGGCGCCACCATCACCGGCCCCGTGCCGCTGCCAACCGAGAAGAACGTCTACTGCGTGATCCGCTCTCCGTTCAAGGACAAGGACTCGCGGGAGCACTTCGAGGTGCGTACGCACAAGCGGCTGATCGACATCCACTCGCCGACGCCGAAGACGGTCGACTCGCTGATGCGACTCGACCTCCCAGCCGGCATCGACATCGAGATCAAGCTCTGAAATGAAAGGCATCGTCGGCAAGAAGCTCGGTATGACGCAGGTCTTCGATCCGGAGACCGGCGTCGTCACGCCCGTGACGGTGATCGAGGCTGCACCGTGTCCCGTCGTGCAGGTCAAGACGGCGGATGCGGACGGCTACGACGCGGTCCAGATCGCGTATGACGAAGCCGCCGAGCGCAAGGTCACGAAGCCCGAGCTCGGGCACCTGAAGAAGAACAACGTCAAGGGTGCATATAGGCATCTGCTCGAGCTGAGGGGACAGAGCGAGGCGATCGTCGGTGAGAACGTCACCGTCGAGGTGTTCGAACCGGGCGAGAAGGTGAAGGTGAGCGGCATCGCGCACGGGAAAGGCTTCGCGGGGACGATCAAGCGGCACCGCTTCCACCGCGGCCCGACCTCGCACGGCTCGCACAACGTCCGCAAACCGGGCTCGATTGGCGCCTCGGCTACTCCGTCGCGCGTATTCAAGGGGCAGAAGATGGCAGGCCGCCTCGGCGGTAAGCGCGTGACCCAGACCGGCCTCGTCGTTCACGAGGTTCGCCCCGAGGAGAACCTCTTGCTCGTCAAAGGCGCGGTACCGGGCCCCAAGAACGGCTTCGTCGAAGTGCGGGAGGCGGGCCACTGATGGCCGCGCCGAAAGCACCCCTCATTGACTCGGCCGGCAAGAAGGCCAAGGACGTCACGCTCGAGGAGGCCATCTTCGCGGCGGAGCTGAAGCCGCACGTCGTGCACGAGACCGTGCGTGCGGAGATGAACGCCGCCCGCCAGGGGACGCGTGCGAACAAGAGCCGCGGGCTCGTCTCCGGGGGGCGCTCGAAGCCGTGGCGCCAGAAGGGCACCGGACGTGCCCGCGCAGGCACGACGCGCGCGCCGCACTGGACCGGCGGCGGCGTGACCTTCGCAGCGACACCGCGCGACTTCGAGGTCAAGGTGAATCGCAAGACCCGTCGTTCGGCAATGCGCGGCGTGCTGTCGCAGCATGCTGCCGACGGCTCCCTCGGGGTTCTCGACAGCTCGGGCTTCTCGGAGCCTTCGACAAAGGCTGCCGTGGAGCTGCTGGCGAAGTGGGGGCAGGAGCTGCCGCTCGTCGTCGTCACGAAGGACGAGCAGAACGTCGTCAAGTCGTTCCGGAACATCGAGAAGGTCGTCGTCACGACGCCGGGCGAGCTCGAGGTCGCCGCGCTCGTGTGGGCGCGCTCGGTGCTCGTCACGGAGGATGCGCTCGACCTGGTGAAGGCGAAGGCCACCTCATGAGTCTCCATCCGAACGAGGTCCTGCTCGCTCCGGTCGTGTCCGAGAAGAGCTACGCGCAGATCGAGGGCAGCAACACCTACTCGTTCCGCATCCACCCGGACGCGCACAAGACGCAGGTCCGCCAGGCGGTCGAGGAGCTGTTCAACGTCAAGGTGCTGCGCGTGAACGTCTCCAAGGTGCAGTCGAAGCCGAAGCGACGCGGCGCGATCAGCGGACGCAAGCCCGGGTGGAAGAAGGCGATCGTGCAGCTGCGGCCCGGCGACTCGATCGAGATCTTCGAGGGGGTGCACGCGTAGTGGCCCTCCCGGCAACATTCGGCGGCGCTCGGCCCGCGATCACGCTGCGCGCTGCCGCGTCCTCAGTCGCACCCGGGCTGAAAAGCCCGGGCGCTCCCTGCGTCCTTGCATCGCTTGGCGCTCGCGACCCGGGCATCCACCAATGTCACCGGGAGGACCACTAGCCATGCCAGTACGCCGTTACAAGCCGACTTCGCCGGGGCGCCGCTTCATGACCGTCTCTACCTTCGAGGAGATCACGAAGTCCAAGCCCGAGAAGGCTCTGACCGAAAAACTGAACAAGACGGGTGGCCGCAACAACAACGGGCGCATCACGACGCGCCACCAGGGCGGCGGTCACAAGCGTCGCTATCGCGTGATCGACTTCAAGCGTCTGAAGGACGGCGTCCCCGCCAAGGTCGCCGCGATCGAATACGACCCGAACCGTTCCGCCCGGATCGCGCTGCTGCACTACGCAGACGGCGCGAAGAGCTACATCCTCGCCCCGGCCAGGCTGCGCGTCGGCGCTACCGTCGAGTCGGGCCCTGCAGCCGACATCAAGCCGGGCAATGCGCTCCCGCTCGAGAACATCCCGACCGGCACGCTCGTCCACAACGTCGAGCTGAAGCCCGGCAGGGGCGGCCAGATGGCCCGCAGCGCCGGCTCGGGCGTGCAGCTCGTCGCGAAGGACGAGGGCTACGGCGTGCTCCGGCTCCCCTCAGGCGAGATGCGCCGCGTGCCGCTGACCTGCCGCGCCACGATTGGACAGGTCGGTAACGTTGACCACGAGAACATCACCGGCGGCAAGGCAGGGCGGAGCCGGTGGAGGGGCAAGCGGCCGACGGTGCGCGGCTCGGCGATGAACCCCGTCGACCATCCGCACGGCGGCGGCGAGGGGAAGTCGAAGGGCGGCCGGCATCCGGTCACCCCGTGGGGCGTGCCCACGCTCGGCAAGCGCACGCGCCGCAAGCACAAGGAATCCAACCGTCTGATCGTCCGCAGCCGCAGGCGCGGGAAGGAGAAGCGTAAGTAAATGAGTTATCCCGAAAAAATGCTCCGCATTTTTCCGGGGTGGAGGGTTAGAACTTCGCTCCGCTCGTTGGAAATTAGGGAGAAGGATGAGTAGATCAAGCAAAAAGGGGCCTTTCGTCGAAGCGCGGCTGATGAGCCGCATCGAGTCGATGAACGAGAAGAACGAGAAGCGGATGATCCGCACCTGGTCGCGCACGTCCACCGTCTTCCCGGACATGGTCGGGCACACGATCGCCGTCCACGACGGCCGGAAGCACGTGCCCGTGTTCATCTCCGAGCAGATGGTCGGCCACAAGCTCGGCGAGTTCGCGCCGACGCGAACCTTCCGCGGCCACTCCGGCGACCGCAAGACCGAGGTGAAGAAGCGGGTATGAGCGTCGTTCGCTTTCAGCTCACTCCCGTGAGGGAAACCATGTTTCCCTCACGAGCTCCCTTCTTTAGGGATCGCCTCAGCCCCCGCGCCGTTGAGATCGCCGCGTGGGTAGAGGAGAACAAGAAAGGAAACCTCCCGGTTTCCCCCGATGCCCCTTCCCCTGCTCATCGGCAGGAGGCGTGCCGATGAGCGTCCCAGAGGCACCGAGAGAAGTGCGCGCACAGGCGAAGTACGTGCGGATGTCACCGCGCAAGGCGCGGCTCGTCGCGGAACACATCCGTGGCCGCAGCGTGCCCGAAGCGCGTGCCGTCCTGGCCTTCACGTCGCGCGAGGCCGCAGGGGTGCTGCAGAAGGTGCTGCAGTCCGCGGTGTCGAACGCCGAGGCAAATCACGGCATCGCCGAAGAACGGCTGTACGTCAAGACCACGTACGTCGACGGCGGGCCGGTCATGAAGAGGTGGCGCGCACGTGCGCGCGGCCGCGTTGCCAGGATTCGCAAGCGCACCTGCCACATCACTGTGGCGCTTGCGGAAAGGCCGCAAGCTGCACCAACTGGGGAACCGGTGCAGTCTGGGGCCGTTGAGTCCGCGTCGACACCCAAGCGCGCACCGGCAACGAAAAAGACTGCCGCGGTCTCGAAGAAGAAGACCGCGTCCAAGCGCCCCGCGAAGAAGAAGGGAGTGGCCAGCTAATGGGCCAAAAAGTCCATCCCGGCGGGATGCGCGTTGGCGTCATCCACGACTGGAAGTCCAACTGGTACACCGGGAAGAAGGAGTTCCCCGGCTACCTGATCGAGGACATCAAGATCCGGGAGCACATCACCAACAAGCTTTCGCATGCCGGGTTGTCCGACATCCTGATCCGCAAGGACAAGCAGCGGGTCACGATCGACATCTACACGGCACGCCCCGGCATCGTGATCGGCAAATCAGGGGTCGAGGTGGACGCGCTGCGCAAAGAACTGCACGCGATCACCAAGAAGAACGTCCACATCAACATCAACGAGATCAAGCGGCCGGAGCTCGACGCGAAGCTCGTCGCGCAGTCAATCGCCGAGCAGCTGCAAAACCGTGTCAGCTTCCGGCGTGCGATGAAGCGCGCGCTCGCGTCCGGGATCCGTTCGGGTGCCAAGGGCGTCCGCATCCAGTGCGGCGGCCGGCTGGGCGGCACCGAGATGAGCCGCTCCGAGGCGTACTCCGAAGGCCGCGTTCCGCTGCACACGATTCGCGCGGACATCGACTACGGCTTCGTCGAGGCGAAGACGACCTTCGGCCGCATCGGCGTGAAGGTCTGGATCAACAAGGGCGAGATCATGCCGGAGGGTTACGGCGGTCTCGACACCGAGAAGGATGTCCGACTCGGCGAGCAGGACCAGGCGCGCCGGCGACGTGCGAACGTCGAAGGCCTCGGCGCCTCGCGCGAGGGCGGCCGCGATCGCCAGCGCGACCGTGAAGGTCTCGGCCCCGTGCGTCCGAAGCGGCGTGGCGGCGGCCAGGGACGCGGTAGCGGGGGCCAGGGGACCGGGCGCGGCGGTCAGGGCCGTGGCCGACCCGCGTCGGGGCGCAGCCCCGGCGGAGAACAGGACAAAGCCGAGCGGCCACCTACGGACGAGGTCGCGACGTCGCCCGAAGGCCGAGAGCAGGCGGCGCAGCCGCCGATCGAGCCGCAGGTCGACACGACCCCGGCTCCGGTCGCAGATTCGCCCGACAGCACGACGCCGAAGCAGCAGACAGAGGATCCGACGAAACAGGAAAAGGCTGACAAGTAATGCTGCTGCCAAAGAAAATGAAGTACCGCAAGCACCAGCGTGGACGGCGCCGCGGGTACGCGAAGGGGCAGACCACGGTGCAGTTCGGCGACTTCGGATTGAAGGCGCTCGAGACCGGCTGGGTAACCAACCGCCAGATCGAAGCGGCCCGCATCGCCATGACGCGCAAGATCAAGCGCGGCGGCAAGGTCTGGATCAACGTCTTTCCGGACAAGCCGACGACGCAGAAGCCCGCGGAGACTCGCATGGGCTCCGGCAAGGGCTCGCCCGAGCACTGGGTCGCGGTCGTGAAGCCCGGCCGGGTGATGTTCGAGCTCGCCGGCGTGCCGGAGCCGCTGGCCAAGGAAGCCCTTCGTCTCGCCGGCACGAAGATCTCGCTCAAGACGAAGTTCGTGAAGCGGGAGGCGGATCTCTTTGAGAGCTAGAGACATGAGGGACATGACCGACGAAGAACTGGAGAACGCATTGCACGACCGACGTAAGGAGCTGTTCGACCTGCGCTTCCAGTCGGCGACCGGGGCGCTCGAGAACAGCGCGCGGCTGAAGCTCGCGAAACGCGAGATCGCGCGGATCCTGACCGTGCGCGTTGAACGCGAGGCAAAGGCAGGGCAGCAGTGATGGCTGACGAGAAGAAGACAACCAAGAAGAAGGACGAGGCCGTGGCCGAGGAAAAGCCGAAGCGCACGCCTGCTGCGAAGAAGGAGACTGCGGAGAAGAAGCCGGCGTCTGTGAAGAAGCCTGCTGCCGAGAAGAAGCCGGTCGCCGAGAAGAAGCCTGCAGCAGAAAAGAAGCCGGTTGTGAAGAAGGCTGCGCCGAAGAAGGTCGAAGAGCCGGTCGTCGAGGAAGTCGCGGCGGAGGTTTCCGCCGAGGAGGCTCCCGCGCCTGTGGCCGAAGCTCCGGCCGAGGAGCCGGTGGCTGCAGAACCGGCGGTCGAGGCAGAGCCGGTCGCGGAACAAGCTCCTGCAGAGGAAGCGCCCGTTGAGGAGGCCGCTCATGAGCCCGTCGCCGAGGTGGAGCCCGAGCCGGCTGGAGAAGAGGCCGCGGCCGAGCCGGTCGCCGAAGCTCCGGCGGGAGAGCCGGCCGCCGAGGCGGTCGAGGAGGCTCCCACTGCCGTGGCAGAAGAAGAGGCACCGGCCGCGGAAGCACCCGCTGCCGAAGAAGCTCCGGCTGCAGAAGCGCCGGCCGCTGAAGCTCCGCCCGCGGAACCGGCGCCGCAGTCGCAGCCGAAGCAGAAGCGCAAGCCCCGCCCACGTGCGGAGCGGCGTCAGCGCCCGAAGGTTCGTCGCGAGCGTCCGGCTGAACGCAAGCCGATCTCCCGGCCGCCGAAGCCGGAGTCCGAGCGCGGCCGCCGGCAGGAGCGTCGCGGCGTCGTCGTCTCGAGTGCGATGGACAAGACGATCATCGTCAAGGTCGAGGCGATCAAGGCGCACCGTCGCTACAAGAAGGTCATCCGCCGCAACGTCAAGTTCCACGCGCACGACGAGCAGAACACCGCGAACGTCGGGGACATCGTCCGCATCGTCGAGACACGGCCGCTGTCCAAGTCGAAGCACTGGCGACTCGTGGAGATCGTCGAGGCCGCGAAGTGATCCAGCAAGAGTCAAGACTGCGAGTGGCCGACAACACCGGCGCCCGCGAGATCCTCTGCATCCGCGTGAAGGGTGGAACCGGTCGGCGCTACGCGCGCGTCGGCGACATCATCGTCGCCACCGTCAAGCAGGCTGCTCCGCAGGGCGCGGTGAAGAAGGGCGAAGTCGTGCAAGCGGTCGTCGTCCGCACGCGCAAGGCTTACGGCCGCAACGACGGCACGTCGATCGCGTTCGACGAGAACGCCGCGGTGATCATCGACGCTCAGCGGAATCCCCGCGGTACCCGGATCTTCGGACCGGTCGCCCGCGAGTTGCGTGAGAAGAACTTTATGAAGATCGTGTCGCTCGCACCGGAGGTGCTTTAGCGGTGGCCCACACGATGCGAATTCGTAAGGGCGACCTCGTCCACGTGCTGAGTGGCAAGGACCGCGGCAAGCAGGGCCGCGTCATCGACGCACGCCCGAAGGACCGCAAGGTCATCGTCGAGAACATCAATCTCGTCAAGCGGCACACAAAGCCCCGCCCGATCCAGAACACCAGCCGCATGGGGGCTGCCGGCATGACGCCGGGCGGCGTGATCGAGAAGCCGTCGCCGCTGCATGTGGGCAACGTCATGGTCGTGTGCCCCGTCTGCAACAGGCCGACGCGTGTCGGCGTAAGAGACAAGGACTCCCACGGACAGAACGTGAAAGTCCGGGTCTGCAAGCGCGCCGACTGCGGCGAGGACATCGACCGATGAGTACAAGGGTCCGCGAAGCCCGCAAGGAAGCCGCGCGCGCTGATTACGAGCCGCGCCTGAAGCTGCTCTTCGAGCGCGAGCTACGCGCGAAGCTGAAGGACGAGCTAGGCCTGTCGTCGCCGATGGAGGTTCCGCGTCTCCAGAAGATCACGCTCAACATGGGCGTCGGCGAGGCGAAGACCGATGCGAAGCAGCTCGACGCCGCGATCGAGGAGCTCTCGATCATCGCCGGGCAGCGCGCCCAGGTGCGCAAGGCACGGAAGTCGATCGCGCAGTTTAAGATCCGCGAGGGGATGCCGATCGGTGCACGCGTCACGCTGCGCGGCACTCGCATGTACGAGTTCCTCGACCGGCTCATCGCAATCGCACTCCCGCGCATCCGTGACTTCCGCGGGCTGAGCCCGCAGTCGTTCGACGGACGCGGTAACTATTCACTCGGCCTCCGGGAGCAAATCATCTTCCCGGAGATCGACTACGACGACATCCAGCAGGTTCGCGGCCTCGACGTCGCGATCACGACCTCCGCGAAAACGGACGAGCAAGGGTTCGCGCTTCTGCGCGGGTTCGGCATGCCGTTCGCGGCGGACGGAAGGGAGCAACAGACCTAAATGGCAAAGACATCACTCCGGATCAAGCAGCAGCGCCCGCAGAAGTATCCGGTGCGGGCCTACTCCCGTTGCAACCGCTGCGGGCGCCCGCGCGCCGTCTTCCGCAAGTTCGGCCTCTGCCGGATCTGCTTGCGGGACCTGGCGCACCAGGGCGTGATTCCGGGCATGACGAAGTCGAGCTGGTAGCCGAGATGCTGACCGATCCCGTAGCCGACATGCTCGCCCGAATCCGCAACGCCAACAAGGCGCTGCACGAGCACGCCGAGATGCCGACCTCCCGTCTCAAGGAGGGCATCGCCCGGATCCTCAAGGAGGAGGGCTACATCACGGACTTCCACGTGAAGAAGGGCGAGAGCTTCGATACCCTGGTCATCCAGCTGAAGTACGGCCGGAGCCGCGAGAGGATCATCACCGACCTCAAGCGGGTGTCGAAGCCCGGCCGCCGTGTCTACGCGGGCAAGGACCGCCTGCCGCGTGTGCTCGGTGGGATGGGCGTGGCGATCCTGTCCACATCGACGGGCCTGATCACGTCACGCACGGCCGAAGAGAAAGGAATCGGCGGCGAAGTCGTGTGCTTCATCTGGTAGCGAGATGAGTCGAATCGGTAAACAACCCATTGAGATCCCCGCCGGTGTGTCGGTGTCGATCGACCCTGGTCGCGTGATGGTCAACGGACCGCTCGGCAACCTGCAGCAGCAGGTGCCCCCCAGGATGAAGATCGAGCAGGCAGAGGGCATGATCACCGTTGCCCGTCCGACCGAGCGCGGCCAGGATCGCGCGCTGCATGGTCTGACGCGGACACTGGTCGCCAACATGGTCGAGGGCGTCACGAAGGGATTCGAGAAGCGTCTCGAGCTGCAGGGAGTCGGCTACCGCGCCGCCCTACAGGGCACTGATCTCCGGCTCGAGGTCGGCTTCTCCCATCCGGTCGTGATCAAGGCGCCGCAGGGGATCTCCTTCGAGGTGCCGACGAACACCGAGATCATCGTCAAGGGCGTGGACAAGCAGCAGGTGGGACAGACCGCCGCCGAGGTCCGCAAGGTGCGCCCGCCCGAGCCTTACAAGGGCAAGGGCATTCGCTACGCCGGCGAATACGTGCGTAGGAAGGTCGGTAAGCGGGCCTAATGGCAACCCTGACCGTCAGAAAAGCGCGCGAGCGGCGCCACAAGCGTGTGCGCGGCAAGGTGTCCGGAACGGCCGACCGGCCTCGCCTCGTCGTGACGCGCTCGAACCGCGGCATCGTCGCGCAGTTGGTCGACGACCGGGAGGGACGCACTCTCGCGTCCGCCACCTGGCTGCAGGTCAAGAAGACCTTCAAGGGCGATAAGAAGGCCCAGGCGGCCGAGGTCGGGAAGCTGCTGGCCGAGGGCGCGAAGCAGGCGAAGATCGAAAGCGTCGTGTTCGACCGCGGCGGTTATCTGTACCACGGGCGCGTCAAGGCGCTCGCCGACGCTGCACGCGAAGGAGGACTGAAGTTTTGAGCACTAGACCCGAGTTCACGAGCGTCGAGCGCGCAGTGATCGAGCGTGAAGAGACCCGTGAGCTCAAGGAGCGCGTGGTCGAGATCAACCGTGTTGCGAAGGTGGTCAAGGGCGGCCGGCGGTTCTCCTTCACGGCGCTCGTCGTCATCGGCGACGAGGTCGACCGCGTTGGCGTCGGCTACGGCAAGGCGCGCGAGGTGCCGCTCGCGATCACGAAGGCCGTCGAAGACGCGAAGAAGAATCTCTTCACCGTGCCCAAGCACGGCACGACGATCACCCACGAGATCCTTGGCCGCTCGGACGCCGCGCGCGTGCTCTTGCGACCTGCGAGCGAAGGGACCGGCGTGATTGCCGGCGGCGGCGTGCGTGCCGTATTGGAGCTCGCCGGCATTCGCGACATCCTGGCCAAGAGCCTCGGCACGACCAACCCGATCAACATGGCGAAGGCGACCGTGAACGGGCTGAAGAATCTCCGCCGCCCCGAGGACGTGGCGAGGGCGCGCGGGCTCACGATCAGCCAGGTCTTGCCGTACAAGCATCCGGTGGTTGAAGAGTCGACTGTGTCGACTCCGGCGCCGTCTGAGGAGACGCCAAGTGGCGAAAGCACGGAGGCGGTGCAGCCGCCTGTGCGCGAAGCGGAGCAGGGGAGGGGTTACGGAGAACCGGGAGGTTCCCCGGGCAAGTGACCTATGGCGAAAGTCCGAATCACCCAAATCCGTAGCCAGATCGGCCAGAGCCAAAGGCACCGCGGCACGCTTCGCGCGCTTGGGCTCGGCAGGATCGGCAAGACCGCCGAGCACGACGACGGCCCGGTCTTCGCAGGCATGCTGCGAAAAGTGCGCCACCTCGTGAAGGTCGACGATGCCTAAGGACCTGAACCTCACCTCGCTGAAGCCGGCGCAGGACCAGAAAAACCGCAAACGCGTCGGTCGCGGCAACAGCTCGGGCAAGGGCCGCTACTCCGGCCGTGGCATCAAGGGCCAGAAGTCCCGCGCGGGTTCGCACAAGATGCGCGCCGGGTTCGAAGGCGGCCAGATGCCGATCTACATGCGCCTGGGCAAGCTGCGCGGCGCGACGTCGAAGGATGCGATGCCGATCGGACCGTTCCGGACTTCGACCGCGCCCATCAACGTCGGCGCGCTCGACCGCTTCGACGACGGTGCCGAGGTCACGCCGGAGAGCCTGGTCGAAAAGGGTTTGCTCAAGAACACGAAGACCGACGTGAAGCTGCTCGGCAACGGGGAGCTCAAGAAGAAGCTGACCGTCCGCGTGCACGGGATCTCCGCCACCGCGCGCGAGAAAGTCGAGCAGGCGGGTGGAACCGTCTCGCTCCTGAAGGAACCGAAGGTGAAGAAGCGCAAGAAGCACGCGAAGCCGAAGCCGGCCGCCGCCGCACCAGCGGCCGAGACGCCCGACACACCTGAGGCCGCGGAGACCGCTCAGGACACTCCCGTTGCCGAGAGCATTGCGTCCGAGCCTGACTCGACCAAAGAACAAGCTCCCGAGGCGGAGTAGCTAGATGCTGTCCTGGCTGGCCAACGCCTGGCGCGTCCCCGAGCTTCGCAAACGCGTCCTTTTCACCTTCATGATCCTGGCCCTCTACCGGCTGGGGTCGTGGATACCGGCTCCCGGCGTCGACTCGCAGACGATCAATGACTACTTCAACGGCCAGGGCGGAACGATCCTCGGTCTGCTGAACGTCTTCTCGGGGGGCGCGCTTTCGCAGTTCGCGCTGTTCGCGCTCGGAATCATGCCCTACGTCACCGCCTCGATCATCCTGCAGCTCATGACGGTCGTCGTCCCCCAGTTGGAGCAGCTGCAGAAGGAAGGTGAGTCGGGCTACGCCAAGATCAACCAGTACACGCGTTACCTCACGGTCGCGCTGGCCGCGGCGCAGGCGACGGGGTATGCGTATCTCTTCAAGCGGGCGGGGAACCTCGACGCGAACACCGGCCGCATCGTCCTGATCGTCGTCACCCTCACTGCCGGTACGACGCTGCTGATGTGGCTCGGCGAGCTGATCACCAAGCGCGGGGTCGGCAACGGCATCTCGCTGCTGATCTTCGCGTCGATCCTCTCGTCCGCGCCGACCGGAATCACCGCCTGGTACAACGGCGGCACGATGGAGCGGCTGTTCTTCCCGCTCATCGCGCTCGCGATCGTCGCAGCGGTCGTGTTCATGCAGGAAGGCCAGCGCCGCATCCCGATCCAGTACGCGAAGCGTATGGTCGGCCGCCGTCAGACCGCGGGCGGCTCGACCTACATGCCGCTGCGTGTGAACATGGCCGGCGTTATCCCGGTCATCTTCGCCTCCGCCGTGATGGCGTTCCCGCCGACGATCGGGCAGTTCTTCCCAGCCACACAAGGCTTCATCAACAGCCATTTCTCGTACTCGTCGCTGCCGTACATCTTGCTCCAGGGCGTCCTGATCATCGTCTTCACCTACTTCTACACCGCAGTCCAGTTCAACCCGGTCGACCAGGCTGACAATCTCCGTAAGTACGGGGGCTACATCCCGGGCATCCGCCCAGGTCATCCGACGGCGCAGTACCTCGACCGGGTGCTGACGCGTCTCACGCTGCCGGGCTCGTTGTACCTGGCCTTGGTTGCGACCGCGCCGAGCCTGTTCATCGCCTACGGTGGCTTCTCCCAGGCGACCTCGCAGGCGCTCGGCGGCACGTCGGTCCTCATCGTCGTCGGCGTCGCGTTGGACACGATGCGACAGATGGAGTCCCAGATGATGATGCGGAACTACGAAGGCTTCCTCAAATAGTGCCGCTGAACGTTCTGCTCCTCGGCCCGCAAGGGGCCGGCAAAGGCACGCAGGCGAAGAGGATCTCTGCTGAGTACGGCATTCCTCACATCGCCAGCGGCGAGATCCTGCGCGCGGAGATGGACGCGGGCACGGATCTCGGTAAGCGCGTGAAGGAGACGATCGAACGCGGCGACCTGGTCTCCGACGACCTGATGATCGAGCTGATCCGCAACCGGCTCGAGCAGCCCGACACCGAAGCGGGGTTCGTCCTGGACGGGTTTCCCCGAACGATCGTGCAGGCGGAGGCGCTCGACTCGATGTTCGCGGACATCGGGAGGAACTTCAGCGTGGCGTTCGCGCTCCAGATTCCCGACGAGGTCGCGTTCGACCGGCTTCGCCGCCGCGCGCGCGCGGACGACACGGACGAGGCGATCCAGCGGCGGCTCGACAACTACCACCGCGAGACGGAGCCTTTGATCGAGTTCTACCGCACGCGCGGAAACGTCGTCCCGATCCACGCGAACCGCAGCGAGAACGAAGTGTTCGCCGAGATCTCGCGCGCGCTGGAGCAGGTGCCGGCATGAGGCGGCGTAGTCGCCTGTCCGCGAAGCGGACCAGTGGAGCGGGTCTGGGGGAACCGGGAGGTTCCTCCAGCGGGAGCCACCAAACGTGATCATCAGAAAGAGCAACCAAGAGATCGAGGGGATGGAGCGCGCCGGACAGATCGTCGCCGCCACGATCGCGCTCATGGGCGAGCTCGCGCAGCCAGGCATCACTACCGGCGAGCTCGACCGGCTCGCCGGCGAATTCATTCGCGAGCACGGCGGCGTCCCGACCTCCATGGGTTACCGCGGCTTTCCCGCGGCGACCTGCATCTCGCCGAATGCCATGGTCGTCCACGGCATCCCCGGCCGGCACCGCGTCGCGGAGGGCGACCTCATCTCCGTGGACATCGGGGTCACCCTCGACGGGCTGGTTGCGGACGGTGCCTACACCTACGCGATCGGCGAGATCGACCCCGAGGCCCAGCGGCTGCTCGAGGTGGGCAAGGAGGCTCTCGCAGCCGGGATCGACCAGGCTCGGGCGGGCAACCGCGTCGGCGACATCTCCAATGCCGTCCAGAGGATCGTGGAAGGCGCCGGCTTCTCGGTCGTGCGCTCCCTGGTCGGCCACGGGGTCGGCCGCTCCTACCACGAGGAGCCTCAGATCCCGAACTTCGGCGAGCCCGGTCGGGGGCCGCAACTCCAGCCCGGCATGACCCTTGCGATCGAGCCGATGATCACCGCCGGGGGCTCGGACGTGTATCTCCACGACGACGAATGGTCGATCTCGACCCAGGACGGCTCCCTGGCCGCACATTTCGAGCACACGGTGGCGGTGGCCGAGGAGGGGCCGCCCAGGATTCTCACGGCCGCCAAGTCGAGGGAAAAGGCCGGTTTGGTACCATAATCGGTTCGCGGCGGGCCGTCCCGCCGTATTTTCGTGCGTAGACAAGAAAGGCGATGACCAAGCAAGACGAGAAGATCGAGATGGAAGGCGAGATCACCGAGGCGCTCCCGAGCACGATGTTCCGGGTGCAGCTCGAAAGCGGGCCAACAGTGCTCGCCACGATCTCCGGGAAGATGCGCAAGCACTACATCCGCATTCTCCCCGGCGACAAGGTGAAGGTGGAACTCTCGCCCTACGACCTCGCTCGCGGCCGAATCACATACCGACATCGATGAAAGTACGAGCCTCAGTCAAGCCCATCTGCGACCGCTGCCGCGTGATCAAGCGGCACGGCATCACCATGGTCATCTGCAGCAAAGATCCAAAACACAAGCAAAGGCAGGGTTAATCGAGTGGCAAGAATCGCAGGCGTCAATCTTCCGAACCAGAAGCGGCTCGAGATCGGGCTGACGTACATCTACGGCATCGGCCAGTCGACGGCGCGCAAGGTCGCGATCGCACTGAGCCTCGATCCCGACACGAAGATCAAGGACCTCACCGACGAGGAGGTCACGAAGCTTCGCCAGTACATCGACGAGAAGCTCCAGGTGGAAGGCGACCTGCGCCGGGACCGCTCGCAGGCGATCAAGCGCCTGGGTGAGATCGGCTCGTACCGCGGCATCCGGCATCGCCGTGGGCTTCCCGTCAACGGACAGCGCACCCGCACCAATGCGCGAACGCGCAAGGGCCCGGCCAAGCCTGTGAGCCGCGGCAAGAAGGCGACGGCGAAGACCTAAAATGGCACCCCCTCGCAAAACAGCGGCCAGAGGCCGCACGCGTCGCCGCGTCCGCAAGAACATCGCGATCGGGCAGGCGCACATCAAGACGTCGTTCAACAACACGATCGTCGCGCTCACCGACAAGGACGGAAACGTGATCGCGTGGGAGTCCGCCGGCTCTGCCGGATTCAAGGGCTCGCGCAAGTCGACGCCGTTCGCCGCGCAGGTGACCGCCGACTCGTGTGCGCGCAAGGGCATGGAGCACGGGTTGCAGAAGGTCGAGGTCTTCGTTAAGGGCCCGGGCTCGGGCCGTGAGACCGCGATCCGCTCCCTGCAGGCTGCAGGACTCGAGATTCTCGGCGTCAAGGACGTGACGCCGCAGGCGCACAACGGCGTTCGCCCGCGAAAGCGAAGGCGCGTTTAGTGGCCCGCGACACGTCCCCCAAGTGCAAGCAGTGCCGTCGTGAGGGTCTGAAGCTCTTCCTCAAGGGAGAGCGCTGCCTGACGGAGAAGTGTGCGATCGAGCGCCGCTCGTATCCGCCGGGCGACCACGGCCGAGGGCGCATCAAGCAGTCCGAGTACCTCTTGCAGTTGCGTGAGAAGCAGAAGGCGCGCCGGTACTACGGCCTGCTCGAGAAGCAGTTCCGCACCTACTACAGCAAGGCGGCGAAAGGCACGGGCGTCACGGGCGAGAATTTGCTGCGCATGCTCGAGACGCGCCTCGACAACGTCGTCTACCGCCTCGGGTTCGCCGCGTCCCGCGCCCAGGCACGTCAGCTGGTTCGCCACGGCCACTTCCACGTCAACGGCCGCCGCGTCAACATCCCCAGCTACCAGGTCAAGCCCGATGACATCATCACCGTCGCACCGGGCTCGTCCGCGGAGCAGGTCATCCGCGACGCGACCGACCTCACCGCCTCAGTGGCCCCATGGTTGCAGGCCGACCATGACGGGCTGACCGGAAAGATCCTCAAGTGGCCGTCGCGTGACGAGATCGACACGCCGGTCCAGGAATCGCTCATCGTCGAGCTCTACTCGAAGTAAGGAAGGAATCGCATTGGCTACTCGCTCAAGTTTGATGGAGTTTCAGATCCCGAAGATCGTCCACGAAGAGTTGGACGAGCAGCGCGGGGTTTTCGAGATCGAGCCGCTCGACCGCGGCTTCGGTTACACGTTCGGCAACTCGCTGCGCCGCGTGCTGCTCTCGTCGCTCGAGGGCGCTGCGGTCACCTCGGTCAAGATCGAGGGGATCTCGCACGAGTTCACGACGCTTCAGGGTGTTCGTGAGGACGTCACGGACATCATCCTCAACCTCAAGAACCTCGTCTGCCGCCTGCACGGCGAATCGCCCGAGATCGAAGTCCACGTTGCGAAGCGCGGCGCCGGCGCCGTCAAGGCGTCCGACATCGAGGCTCCAGCGGAGCTCGAGATCCTCAACTCGGACCTCGAGATCGCCCATCTCTCCGACAAGGGCAAGCTGGAGATGACGCTGACGATCGGCCGCGGTCGCGGCTACGTCCCTGCCGAGATGAACCGCGGGCCTGAGCACACGATCGGCGTCATTCCGATCGACTCGATCTTCTCGCCCGTTCGGCGTGTTGCCTACGACGTCGAGGCGGCGCGCGTCGGTCAGCGGACCGACTACGACAAGCTTCGTCTCGACGTGACGACCGACGGCTCGATCAGCCCGAAGGACGCGATCGGTCAGGCGTCCGAGATCCTGATCAGGCAGCTGGCGATCTTCACCGACCTCGATCGCATCGAGGGCTACGGCGAGTCCGCCGCCGCCCCCGGCGGCGACGGCGCACAGGCTGAGATGCCGCTCGCGCACGGGATGGAGAACTTCCCGATCGAGGAGCTCGAGCTCGGCGTGCGCTCGTACAACTGCCTCAAGCGCGTCGGCATCGAGACGATTGGCGACCTGGTCGTCAAGACCGAGAACGAACTCGCCGCGATTCCGAACTTCGGCAAGAAGTCGGTCGAAGAGGTCAAGGAAACGCTGTCGGCACATGGTCTGACGCTGCGCGGCGACGAGAGCGGCGGAGGCGCGGTTTAGTGGCCCTACCGGCCGCACTTCGCGGCGCCGCGCCCGCGATCACGCTGCGCGATCCTGCGTCCTCAGTCGCACTCGGGCAAACCAGCCCGAGCGCGCCCTGCGTCCTTGTCTCGCTTGGTGCTCGCGACCGCGGCATCCACGAGCACGACCGGCAGGGCCACTAGTCATGCGCCACCGCCGGGCCGGCAAGAAGCTCGGGCGCGACTCGGCGCACCGCAGGGCGCTCTACTCGAACCTCGCGGGCGCGCTGATCGAGCACGGCCGGATCAAGACCACCCAGGCCAAGGCCAAGGCGGTCAAGCCGTTCGCAGAGCAGATGATCACGCTCGGCAAGCGCGGCGACCTCCACGCCCGGAGGCTCGCGCTCGCCGAGTTGCGCTCGCAGGACGTCGTCCA
The DNA here is from genome assembly GCA_038237145.1 of Gaiellales bacterium. Lineage (GTDB taxonomy): Bacteria > Actinomycetota > Thermoleophilia > Gaiellales > Gaiellaceae > 3-1-20CM-4-69-9. Next base: position 42,499 of record JBBRZA010000007.1, on the reverse strand, counting down.
CCAGCTCTTTGCCGAGGTCGCCCCGCGCTTTGCCGAACGTCCCGGCGGCTATACCCGGATCGTCAAGCTCGGGCCGCGACTGGGTGACGCTGCGGAGATGGTCTACCTCGAGCTCGTGGACTACGAGCCGGCCGGCTCGTCGCCGGCGGCAACCGCCGCGTCGTAGCGCAGCGAACGGATGCTCCTGCTCGGAGCGATCCTGCTGGCGATTTTCGTCCTGCCCTCTCCCTGGGGAGTTGTGGCCGTGTTCGCCGGCGGCCTGATCGACATCGCCGAGTCGCTCGTATTGCTGAAGTGGTCGCAGCGCCGCCGTGCCGTCACCGGCGTCGAGGTGCTGATCGGCAAGACAGCCGTGGTCAGCTCGCCGACGCAGGTCCGCGTCACCGGGGAGATCTGGGAGGCCCGATCGAATCGCGTGCTCGTTCCCGGTGACGAGGTCGTCGTTCACGGTGTCGAGGGCTTGACGCTGCTCGTAGACTGAGGCCGATGGTGGCGGAGCTCGTCGCGGCAGCGGCAGTCGTCGCCGGGACCTGGCAGAACGAGCCCTCGCTGCCCCTCCCGCGCACGGAGGTTGCGGGAGCGGTTGTGCGTGGCGAGGTCTACGTGGTTGGCGGCTACCTCGCAGATGGGCAGTCTTCCCGGCGGGTGGACGTTTACTCGCCGGCGACACAGCGCTGGCGCCGTGCCCGTGATCTACCCCTGGCGGTCAACCACGCAACGGCTGCCGCTTATCGCGGACGGCTTTACGTCATCGGCGGTTATGGCGGGAACGGGAGAACGCTCCGATCCACGTTCGTGTTGGCCAACGGAAGGTGGCGCGTCGCGACACCGATGCCCGACCCACGGGCGGCCGCGGCGGCCGCGGTCGCCGGTGGGAGCATCTACGTCGTCGGCGGGGTGCAGCGGCCGGGTGTGCTCGCGCGGGTCGCGTTCGCCTTCGACCTGCGCCGGCGCCGCTGGTTTACGGTTCCGGGGCCGAAGCCACGCGAGCACCTTGCTGCCGCGTCGCTGGGCGGGAAGGTCTATGCGGTCGCCGGCCGGTTGGGAGGCATCGATACGAACCAGACGACGGTCGAGTCGCTTACGCCCGGCGCTCGGTCCTGGCGACGAGTGACTCCGATCCCCGAGGGACGCGGCGGAACCGGCGCCGCGGCGGCCGCAGGCCGTTTGATCTCGGTCGGTGGCGAGGCTCCGCCGGGAACAATCGCGTCGGCGTTCGCATACGCGCCTGTCTCGCGACGTTGGCAGCGTCTGCCGGACCTGCCGACGCCGAGACATGGGCTTGCCGTGGTCGCCATCGGGAAGCGCGTGTTCGTGATCGGCGGCGGCCCGCGCCCTGGCTTGTTCGTCAGCGGCGCGAACGAGTCTCTGAGCCTGGACTAGCCCACGGAGCCGAGCGCCGCGCTCACCGCTGCGATGATGACTCCACCGAGCGTGACAGATGCGAGCGCGCGGATGAAACCGACTTGGAAGAACTTCCAGCGCAACCAGGCCAGGATCAGTAGCTCGAGTGCGACCACTGCGATCGCGGAGTAGAGCGCTGCCTGATAGTGCGGGATGAGGAACGGGAGGGTATGCAGAATGCCTCCCACGAAAGTTCCGACACCGGTGATCGCGCCGCGAACCATCGGGCTCCCGCGGCCGGTCAGCTCGCCCGTATCCGAGAGCCCTTCGGAGAACGCCATCGAGACGCCCGCTCCGAACGCGGTGGCCACGCCTGCGATGAATGCGAAATGCGGCTTGTGAGTGACGACAGCGACGGAGAAGATCGGCGCCAGCGTCGAGAGCGAGCCGTCGATGAGCCCCACCATCGCCGGCTGCACTCGCTGCAAAAGGAAGGTCTGGCGGTCGGTCATTGACTAGAGTATATCAACGCAATCGCAAATCGTTAGAACATAAGGCAAACCTGACAAGCAAAGTCAGGGAGTCCTGACGTGCGTCTGAAGCTAACGCTCGAGTATGACGGCACGCATTTCCGCGGCTGGGCGGTGCAGCCTGGTTTGCGCACGATCGAAGGAGTCGTGCGCGACGCACTCGATGTCTTTCCCTCCTATCGAGGGCTCGCTGTCGCAGGGCGGACCGACACCGGCGTGCATGCACTTGGCAACGTCATCAGCGTCGATGTCGAAGGCGGCCCGCCCGCGCAGCGCGTCGCAGAGGCGCTCAATGCCGCCCTGCCGGACGACGTTGCGGTCGTTGCGGCCGATGAAGCGGCGCCTGACTTCAGTGCGCGGCATTCGGCGCGCTTGCGGAGTTACCGCTATCGCATCTGGCGCCGGCGCGAGTCGTCACCGTTCGAACACCGTCGTTCCTGGTGGTACTCGCGGCCGCTCGACGAGGAGCGTCTGGCCGTTGCGGCCGATCTTCTGGTGGGCGCGCACGACTTCCGGGCGTTCACGCCGACCGAGACGCAGCACCAGTCGTTTCGGCGCAACGTCACGAGAGCGGCGTGGCACAGGCGCGGCGACGCGCTCGAGTTCGAGATCACTGCGAACAGCTTTCTCAGGCACATGGTGCGGACGCTCGTCGGCACGATGCTCCAGATGCCGCCAGAGTGCATCGCACCCCTGCTCGAAGGGCGCGCGCGCAGCGAGGCAGGGCCGACGGCGCCGCCGTGGGGTCTGTACCTGGAGAACGTCGAGTACTAAAGGCTCCCTAAGCTGGCCACATGGCCGATTATTTCCTGGTCAAGCACGTGCCGGGCCCCGCGTGGGACCATTCACGGCCGCGGCGAGAGCAGGACGGCTGGGACGAGCACGCGGCCTTCATGGATGGTTTGGTTGCTGAGGGTGTCATCGTCCTCGGCGGTCCTGTCGGAGCAGGTGACGGCGACTACGCGCTCCTGGTCGTCGACGCAGAGAGCGAAGCGGCGATCCGGGCTCGTCTAGCGGCTGATCCCTGGGAGGACACGATCCTGCGAACCGAGAGCATCGAGCCGTGGTCGGTATGGCTCCGAGGGGGACGCGGCTAGCATCGGGCGCATGCGCTTCCCCGTAGTTCTCTTCGATCTCGACGGCACCGTGATCGACTCCGGCGCGATCATCCTCGCCTCGATGCGGCATGCCGCCAAGGAGGTACTCGGCGCCGAGGTCCCCGACGAAGAGCTGATGGCGGCGGTCGGTGGGCCCGGGTTGGAGGCCCAGATGCACGCCCTCGCCCCCGACAAGGTCGACGAGCTCGTCAACGTCTATCGCGCGCACAACGAGCCGCTGCACGATGAGCTCGTCTGCTGTGCGGGGATGGACGACGTGCTGGTCCGGCTGAAGGACGAAGGCCGCCGGCTCGGGATCGTGACGGCGAAGCGGCGCCAGACCGTCGAGCTTGCGTTTGCGCGCATTCCGATCGCGCATCTGTTCGAGACGGTCGTCGGCGGAGACGAGACCGCACGGCACAAGCCCGATCCAGAACCGCTGTTGCTCGCACTCGACCGCATGGGCGCACGTTCAGACGAGGCCGCTTACGTCGGAGACGCACCTTTCGACGTCAGGGCGGCGAAGGCCGCGGGCTTGTTCGCCATCGGTGTCACGTGGGGCGGCATCCATGCGCGCGAACTGCTCGAGTCCGAGGAACCGGATGCGCTCGTCGATACACCCGAGGAGCTCTTTGGCGTCCTCTAATTCGGAGAAGCGCGCGGCCGAGCTGCGCGACGTGCTGACGTACCATCTCTACCGCTACCACGTCCTCGACGATCCGGAGGTCTCGGACGCGGAGTACGACACGCTCTACGACGAGCTCCTCCGACTGGAGGAGGCTGACCCGAAGCTCGTCACTGCCGACTCGCCGACACAGCGCGTGGGTGCGCCGCCGTCTGAGAAGTTCCAGAAGGTCGAGCACCCGTCGCCGATGGGCTCACTCGAGAAGGTGACGACGGACGAGGCAGTCGAGAAGTGGCACCAGGACGTGGTCAAGCGGCTCGGCACGAGCGACGTGGCGTACGTAACCGAGCCAAAGATCGACGGGCTCTCGATCAACCTCATCTACGAGGACGGGGTCTTCGTTCGCGGCGCCACGCGGGGCGATGGCCGGCTAGGGGAGGATGTGACGCCGAACGTGCGCACGATCAAGGCGATCTCGATGCGCATGCAGTTGGCCAAGGGCGAGACGCCGCCGCCGCTACTCGAAGTGCGCGGCGAGGTCTACCTCCCACTCAGCGGCTTCAATGACCTGAACGAGCGTCTCGTCGCCGAAGGCAAGAAGCCGACGCCGAACCCGCGCAACGCAGCAGCCGGCTCGCTACGGCTCAAGGACTCCACGATCACCGCCGAGCGCCCCTTGTCGATCTGGGTGCACGGCCTTGGCCACCGCGAGGGCCTTCCCGCGAAAGGTCACTGGGAGTCGCTCGAGTGGCTGCGCGCGCACGGATTCCGCACGAACCCATACGCGGAGCGGCACGAGACCGTCGAGTCTGTCGCCGCGGCCTGCCGTGACTGGGAGAAGCGGCGCATCGAACTCGACTACGAGATCGACGGGATCGTGATCAAGGTCGACTCCTTCGACCAGCAGCGCCGCCTCGGCGCGCTGCACGACAGGCCACGGTGGGCGCGCGCCTTCAAGTGGGCCCCGATGACCGCGCAGACGAAGCTGAACAAGATCCACATCCGCGTCGGCCGCACGGGTGCGCTGAATCCCTGGGCGCAACTCGAGCCGGTCGAGGTCGGCGGCGTCACGGTGTCGCAGGCAACGTTGCACAACGAGGAGGACATCAACCGCAAGGACATCCGCGCGGGCGACAACGTGATCGTTCAGCGCGCGGGTGATGTCATCCCTCAGGTCGTCGGGCCGGTGCTGCCGCACGCGAAGGGGACGAAGCCGTTCAAGATGCCCAAGAAGTGCCCGCTCTGCGGCGTTGACATCGTCAAGCCGGAGGGCGAAGCGATGCACCGATGTCCGAATCGCGCGTGTCCTTCCCGCGGGCTGGAGTCGCTGATCAACTGGGTGCAGGCCGCGGCGGACATCGAGGGAGTCGGCGAGCAATCCGTCCGCCGTCTGTGGGATCTCGGGCTCGTACGTTCGCTACCGGAGCTCTACAGGCTGACGAAGGAACAGCTGATGGAGGTCGAGGGCTACGGCGAGATCTCCGCGACGAATGCGATCGGGTCGATCAAGGCATCGAAGCAAGTGGCTTTCCATCGCGTGCTGTTCGGGCTCAACATCCCGGACGTCGGCTGGGTGACGGCCCAGAATCTCGCGCGACACTTCGAGAGCGTCGACCGGCTGCTGGACGCCGCGCAGGAGGACGTCCTCGAGGTGGAAGGAATCGGCCCGGAACGGGCGGAGGCGATCGCCGAGTGGTTTTCGGACGAGGCGAACCGTGCGCTCGTGGGCGAGCTGCGTTCGCTTGGCCTGCGGTTCGAGATCGGCGACGAGCTCAAGCCGGTCGAAGGCCCCCTGACCGGCAACACGTACGTGATCACCGGCACGCTCGAGGCGTTCACGCGCGACGAAGCGGCTGCAGCGCTGGAGGCGAAGGGCGCGAAGGTCGTGAACTCCGTCTCGGGCAAGACGACGGGACTGGTCATCGGCGAAGAGCCGGGCAACTTGAAGCTGACGAAGGCCCGTAAGGCCGAAGTCCCGCTCCTGTCCGAAGCCGACCTGGTCGAGCTCCTGCGAACTTAAACGCGCGGAAGTGATACGAAAGCGCGCCGATTCACGCAAAAACCGTCCGTCCAGGACGCGGCCGACATGTCCCAAAGCGAGAGTCGGGGGGTCAGACCCCAAAAGAAGACGTCGGTGTGACGAAAGCGTGCCGACTTTGTGCCTAGGAGCCGGCCAGGATTTGCGCGAAGCGGTCTTGCGCTCGGCGGGCCCACCAGTACGACAGCGGATGGCCGTTCTGGATTACTGCGAACGCGTAGCGGTTGGTGATATAGCCGGACAGTGACGACGCGCTCGCTGTCGTGCCTGTCTTCGCCAGGACGCGGCCTCGCGCCGGCGGTTTGCTCAGACGGTGTTGCAGCGTCCCGTTCACGCCTGCCACCGGCAGAGCTGCGAGTAGGGCCGGGCGCACGGTCGGGTCCGCCCAGGCGATCTTCAGCAGGCTTCCGAGTGCGTTGGTCGTCAGCCGGTCGAGCCGGGACAGGCCCGAGCCGTCGACGATGCGCACCCCCGCCATCGGCACGCCGGCCTCGGCGAGCGTCTGCATGACCACCGTCGCTCCTGCGGCGCTCGTGCCGCGGTCGAGCGCGGCGAGCCCGAGTTGTTTCAGCAGCATCTCTGCGGTGAAGTTGTCGCTCTCCCGGTCCATGAAGCGCACCATCGTCGCGAGCGTCGGGCTTGACACGCTGGCGAGCACCTCCGACCACTCGTCGGCCGGTGCGGTGCGGACCGGCCCGTCGACCGCGATGCCCGCTTTTCGTAGTGCGTCGCGGAAAGCTGTCGCAGCCGCGAGCGCCGGCGTGCGGGTGACGACGGAGCCGACACGAGCGCGGTCGACCACGAGTGCCGAGAGAGGCGGTGACTCGTCGATGAAGAAGCTCGGCTTCCACCCCGCCACGATGCGCCGTGTGTCGTACGCGGTCTCGTCGCCGGTCACCCCGCCCGTCACGCTCCGAATGCCCAGGGATTTCACCTGAGCGGCGAGCGCGCGCAGGTCGGCACGCGACAAGGTCGGATCGCCGTTGCCCTTGAGGACCAGCGTCCCCGTCCACTGGGTTCCATCCTGCTCACCCTGACCGAGCACGTCGGTCTCGATCCGAAACGCGGTACCGAGCCGCACGAGGGCCGCGTAGGTCAGCGGCAGCTTCTCGTTCGACGCCGGCGCCAGCGGCCGGTTCCCGTTCTGCTGGAAGAAAACCGTGCCGGTCGTGAGATCGAGGGCGACGGCGGCTGACCGCGCCAGGGCGACATGGGGAACGTGGAGGGCACGGGCGAGCCGGATCTGCAGCTGTGAGTCCTGGATCGGCCGCGCGGGCGTCGACGCCGGTGCCGCGAGGGCGACCAGCGCGAAGAGGGCTGCGAGAAGACGGCGGTTCACGCGGAATCCATTTTTCGACCCAGATCGGATCGAGTCAAGAAGATGGGCCGTTGCAGGGCAGAAGATAGTCCGGGCGGCCCATGTGCGCCGAGAGCCGAGACTCGATACTTGACCGAAGCCCGGAAATCGAGGCTAAAGCCCTCATGATCCACGACGAGATCCGCTCACTGCTCGACTCCCCGCCGGACGGCGAGGATGCGCCGACCATCGACGCCATCGAGCACACGCTGACAGCCGGGTATGCGAGCGCCCTCGCGCTCGAGGCCGAGCGCTGGCGTCTCGAGCGTCGGATCGCCCAGGTCGCGGCTGAGCTCGGCGGGAAGTCGCAGGACGACGAGCACTCCGAGCTCACGCAACTCGGGCAGCGGCTGTCGCTGGCCGACGGCGACCTCAGCAACCTTCGCGGGCTTCTCTCCTCGCTGCGCAGTCGCGCGGACGAGGTCCGGGCAACTGTTACTAGTACTAACTAGACGATTCCGCTTCTGACCGCGTAAACGGCGGCCTGGATGCGGTTGTCGATCTGCAGCTTCATCAGGATGTTCGAGATGTGGTTCTTGACCGTCTTCGGACTGATGTGGAGCTCGCCGGCGATCATCGCGTTGTCCTTGCCGTTGGCGATCAGCTTCAGCACCTCGATCTCGCGCTCCGAGAGCTCGGCACGGATCGTGCTCTCGATCTCCGGCTGAGTGCTTGATGCCCGCACACGCTGCAGGACCTTCGAGGCGATCGTCGGGGAGATCAGAGACTCGCCCATCGAAGCTGCCTTGATTCCTGCGATCAGCTCCTGAATCGACGAGTCCTTCAGCAGGTAGCCACACGCCCCCGCCAGAATGGCGTCGATCACGTCGTTGTCCTGGTCGGAGATCGTCAGCATCACCACGCGCGTGAGCGGCGCGATCGTCGAGATGTGGCGTGTCGCCTCCACGCCGCCCATGCCGGGCATGTTCAGATCCATCACCACGACGTCGGGCGCCACCTCGCGAACGATGTTCAGGGCCTCTTGACCCGCGGAGGCCTCCCCGACAACCTGGACGCCTTCGTCTTCCAGGAGGTTGCGAAGCCCACTCCTGAAGAGATCGTGGTCATCGACGATCAGGACGCGGACCTGGCCCAGCGCCTGCTCGTCCATTTGTAGGGGCTGACTCATTCTGGGCGTTCCTTCCCCCGGGCCGCGAACGGACGACCAGTTTAGTGGAGGGTGATCGTGACCGTGCGCCGGCCCCAGGCAAGGGCCTCGGCCAGGGTCGGGAACCACAAGTCGATGGTCAGGCCCTGTACCGCGCCGCCCGTGTCGGCCGCGACCCCTTCGCCGTATCCCGGGATGGAGATCCGGGTTCCGAGCGGGATGACGGCTGGATCGACCGCGACGATCCCCGGGCCGACCGGAAGTCCGGTGGCGGTCCGCCCAGGCATCGAGTATCCGGTGGCGGACACGGTCAGGGTCCGCGCGCCGTCGGCGACCGAAGGCGCCGTACCCGCGGCCGGGGCCGGGGCTGAGGTGGTCTGCGACTGGACCACCTGCGCCTTTGCCACGACCTGTCGGGCGCGTACATCGAGGGCCGCGATCTGACGGGCGGTCAGGCGCTGCTTCCGGGCGAGGGCCTTGAGATATGAAATCCGGTGGGCCTGCGCGCTCTCCAGCACCGTGGCAGTCCGTTCTGCTCGGGTCTCGAGGGCCTGAACCTCCCGGATGCGGGCAGCGAGCTCGAGCGCAAGGCCCTGCAGCTTTGCCCGCCCGTCCTGGGCGTCTCTGGCCGCCTGTGCTCCCTGGTGGGCACTCCGTTCGAGCTCGTCGAGCCGGGTGACGGCATCGTCGAGCGACGTGGCGCCGAGAAGGACGGCGATCCCATCGGGCTCTCCCTCCTCGTATAGAGCCCTCAGACGGTCGCCGAGGAGGCGCCGCGAGGCCTTCAGGTTGCCCGCGACGACCGCGACTTCCTCCCGGACCCTCTCCCGCTCGAGCTCGAGGCGTTGGGCCCGGCTGCGGAGGCCGGCGAGCTCGCTCCTGGCCCTCACGAGGCGCGAATCGAGGGCGTAGAGGCCCAGGAGAGCCGTCTGGGAGCGGGCAGCAAGCCCTTTCTGCTGTTGGCGTAGCGACCCGGCGCCCTTCTTCGGGCTTGCGCCTTCAGCCCCCGGGAGAAACACACCGAGGAGAAGCGCGGCTCCGAGCGCCAGCCCGAGCGCGAGGCGTCTCTCCCTACGCCAACGCAAGGCTCATGACCCTAGCAAGCATCGGACTTTGTGCGGTCCTCACACATAGGAGAATTGGTCACTTTTAGGCTCGGAAAGCCGCTGCAGATATCCGAATACGTTGCTAGGGTGCCCTACTTGTGACGTACCGGCCCCCTCCGGTGCGCCCGTCGAACCGGATCTTCCGTGTGCTGGCAGCTGGCGGCAGGAAACGACAGGCGCAGGCGTTCTTCCTTTCCATAGCGGCGCTGTGTGCGGCGGCGTCGGCGAACGCGGCGCCCGGGACGGTCGCATCGAAGCAGGCGCAGGCGCAGCAAGTCCTCGCCCAGATCCAGCAGATCGACGACAGTCTCGGGCCGGCCATCGAGTCCTACAACCTCGCCAACGTGCAGTTGAAGAAGATCGAGAGCGACCAGCGCGAGAACCGCCTGCAGTTGAAGCTCACGCGCGTCAACCTGAAGGTCGCGCAGGACTCGCTCGCGGCGCGGCTCGTGAGCGCCTACACCTCGACCCAGGACAACACGACGCTTTCGGTGCTGCTCGGCGCGACGGGCCTCGACGATCTCCTCAATAGGATCGAGGCCGTCAACTCGACCTCGCGGCAGGACGCGAGCATCGTCCAGCAGGTGACGTCATTCAAGGCTGCAATCCAGCTTCACCGAGCTGAGTTGCGCAAGGCGCACTCGGAGCAGCGGACCATCGTGGCGCAGAAGGCTGCGCAGAAACAGCGGATCGCGTCGCAGTTGGCTTCGCGCCGGCAACTGCTCTCGTCGATCAAAGGCGAGATTGCACGGATGAGGGTCGCGGAGAGGGCGCAGCAGCGGCAGCTCGCTGCGATCGCAACCTCCAGGTTGGCGGGACAGCAAGCACCGTCGACTGAAGCTGTCGGCATCTCGGCCTCGACACCGGAGGGGTCGACGGTTGCGCCACCGAATATGCACGGGGGCATCGTCGGGATTGCGATGCGTTACCTCGGCGTCCCGTACAGATGGGGCGGGGCCAGCCCCAGTGGTTTCGATTGCTCGGGTCTCGTCCAGTACGCCTACGCGCAACTCGGTATCTCGGTTCCCCACAGCACTTACGCCCTCTGGCCAATGGGGACAGCGATCTCGCGCGATCAGCTCCAGCCGGGCGACCTCGTGTTCTTCAACGGGCTCGGCCACATGGGCATATACATCGGGAACAACCAAATGATCCACGCTCCTCACACCGGCGACGTGGTCAAGATCTCGAGCCTCACCGGCTGGTACTCGACCACGTATATGGGCGCGCGCCGGATCTGAAGCGGCCCTAGCGCAGCGCGGTCAGAGGATCGAGAGCCGCGCCACGAAGGCGCACCTCGAAGTGCAAATGCGGCCCGGTTGAATTGCCACTTGAACCAACCGCGCCAATCGTCTGGCCCGCCCTAACTCGTTCCCCGACCTTGACGTCCACGCGCGACAGATGTGCCGACATGCTGCGTACACCGCGCCCGTGGGCGATGCTCACCAGGAATCCCCAGCCGCCTGGATGCCAACCCGCGTAGGTGACTTTGCCGTTCCCGGCCGCGGAAACTGGCGTCCCGGTGTCTGCGGCATAGTCGACCCCGGTGTGAAAACGATCATCTCGGGGACCGAAGAATCCTGTCAACGGATTACCGACAGGCGACTGGAGCCGGAAAGGCGAGGCCGGGGCGTGGTGTCGAACGGCGGACTGCGTCGTGGGCCCTGCGATTCCATCGACGTCCATTCCCTTGGCTTGCTGGAAACGGCGAACCGCTCTGACTGTCCGCTCCGTGTACTGGCCGTTGAACGGCCCCGATGGAAATCCCTGCCAAGCGAGGAGGAACTGAAACCGGGCGACGTCCCAGCCGGCGACCCCCGGGCTCAGCACACGCGAGCCCAGTTCGCTCTGTCCGAACGCGCCGAAGGCGAGTCGAACGCGACTGGTGGGCCGCCCGGTGACCGCCAGGCCGGCCCGCTGTTCAAGTTCGCGGATCCCCTCTGCTGTCATTGGCCCAAACAGGCCGTCGACCGGACCCGCATAAAGATGCTGGAGTCGCAGTCCGACCTGCAACGCCGCGACGTCGGATTTGCCCGCTGCTGCGGCTGAGTCCGCAACGGCGAGGACGGCGAGGAGAACGCCCATTGCGGAAGAGGCGCGCATGGAACCTCTGTCGGCTTGGAGGAGCCGATCCTTGAGGCCTTAGCGTGCGGCGCTGCCCGCCGTCTCAGCCACGATGTCGGCTCAAGCTGCCCGGAACGGAGCCGGAAAAAGTAACTGGCGCTCCCGCGCGCGGTCTTGACGTCAACCAGGACGACACCACCAATCCGTGGACGCCAACCGAGCATCCGGCTGCTCCGGAGTTTCACCGTGGTCTGTTTGTCCCCACGAAGGACCAGCGCCTGCGCGCTACGCGGAATGAAGGCGAGGTGCACGCGGACAACGCTCCCTGGGCTGAGGCGGGAGAGTCGGCAGATCCTTGCGCATGGCCGGCGGGATCATGTCGACGCACAGGGTCGTCCAGCAGTAGCTTCTGAAGGCAAGCCAAGTCGAGCGCTGCTCTGTCTCGAGCCATGCGGGCGGGGGGCCGCTCTGATGGAGCTTCGGCGGATCGCTCTTCGGCTGCCCAGGCCAGTTCACTGCGGCGCCCGCCAACCAGGGGACCGGCAGCAGGGCCAGGGAGAGACAGCACGAGCATGCGGGACCTATACGCCGTTGAAGGGCGCGAGTGTCACGGTGCCTCCGTCCAGGAGTCCGCCTTCACTCGATATTCGTGTCCACTGCCCGCCGAAGCGTGGGTCAGTGCTGCGTTGACGGTCTTCTGATCGATCGGCGTTACGGTGATGATCGATACAGCGGCCGTGTCGGATTCCTCGTCAATCGTTACCTGCGCCACTGTCGCCAGCGAGGCGAGAGCTCCCTCCACTCGTTCCGTACAGGCGGGGCAGCCGGCGTGCTCGACGTCGAATCGAACTGTGGTTGCTCCCATGACTCGATCCTAGCTAGCGCGCGCTACCCGGCTCAGCGAAAGCCAGAGCACGGAGGCGACGGCCAGCGGCAGCACCCACCACGCTGGGATCGACGTGGCCGCCAGCAGGGACGTGAGCCCGAACGCGACGACGATGCCGGCGGCGACACGCCAGTCGTCGCCGATCAGGAAGTCCCACCAGAACCTCGCAAACCGCTTCATGTGAACGCGAGCTTCCGGCGGCGGAGGGCGGTAACGAAGCCGAGCGAGATCAGCACGACGAAGGCGAGCACTCCCGGCAGGGACGCGTCGCCGCCCGGCCAGTCGACTCCTGCTCCCTCGGCGCCCCAGAAGATTCCGAACGTCGTCAGCATGACGCCGACCGCGAACGCGAGCGTGTTCTCGGGAACGCGGCTGAGCGGCTCGCGCACGACGATCCCGGTCGCGACGACGAGCGCGACGGCGGCGCCCGCGCCGAGCGCGGCTAGCGGAATGCTTCCCTGTGTGCTCCCGAAGGTCAGCACGATGAAGGCAACCTCGAGCCCTTCGAGGAGCACACCCTTGAACGAGATCGTGAACGCGTACCAGTCGAGCCCGGCGCGTTCGACATGCGGCGCGTTCGCGGCTTCCGTGCGTTCGCGTGCAAAGACGGCGTTCTCGTCGCGCACCGCGCGCCACCCGCTCGCGCGGAGGATCGCTTTTCGCAGCCATTGCAGGCCGAAAACGAGCAGGAGCGCTCCGACCACAAGCCTCAGCACTTCGATCGGAATCACGGTGAGAGCGGGCCCGAGCGCCGCAACGATGGCTGCGAGCGCGAGCGTCGCCGCCCCTGCCCCGACGAGCGTCGATCGCCAGCCGCGCGTGACGCCCATGGCGAGCACGATCGTGAGCGCCTCGACCGTCTCGACCGCGCTCGCGAGGAACGCGGACAGAACCAGAAAGACGTCAGTCAGGAGTAAAGGGCCTCGATCTCGGCGGCGAAGTGCTTTTGGCACACGCGCCGCTTGAGCTTCAGCGTCGGTGTCACTTCTCCGGCCTCGAGGGTGAAGTCGCGAGGCAGGATCGTGAACCGCTTGATCTGCTCGAAGCGCGAGAGATCGCTGTTGACCTCGTCGACGGCACGTTGCACTGCCGGCCCTGCGCCTGCCGGGTCGACGTCCTCTGAGAGCGTGATCAGCGCCGCGATGTAGGGACGGCGGTCACCGACGACGAGCGCCTGCGAGATCACGGCATGCGTCTTGAGAGCGTTTTCGAGATTCTGCGGTGCGACGTTCTTCCCACCCGCGGTTACGAGGATGTCCTTCAGCCGGTCGGTGATCGTCAGGAAGCCGTCCTCGTCCAGGTGGCCCACGTCGCCGGAACGCAGCCAGCCATCCTCCGAAAGGACCTCGCTCGTCGCCTCCTCGTCTTTGAAGTACCCGCCGAAGACCGTGTCGCTTCTGATCAACACCTCGCCGTCCTCTGCCACGCGCAACTCGACGCCGGGCAGTGCCGGCCCGACGCTGCCGAATCGGTAGCGCGTTGGACGGTTGATCGTCGCGCCGGTCGTGCACTCGGTCAGGCCATAGCCCTCGAGGATGATGACGTCGAGCGCGGCGAAGAACTCGATGATCTCCTTCGCCAGCGGCGCACCGCCCGACACGCCGATCCGCAGGTTGCCACCGAGACGCGACTTCACCTTGGAGTACACGAGCCGGTCGGCGAGTGAGTGCTGCAAGGCCAGCATGGCCGGCACCGGGCGCTCCGCCTCGCGCAGCTTGCTGACCTTGCCGCCTACCCGTAGCGCCCAGGCGATCAGCCGCCGCTTCACGCCTGTTGCCTCGTCGAACTTGGCAGTAACAGCGGTGTGCACCTTCTCGTACACGCGAGGCACGCTCGGGAAGACCGTCGGCCGTACGGCTGGAAGCGCGTCCCCGACCGCGTACGGATCGGGGCAGAACGCGATCGTGTACCCGATGTGCGCCCCGAGCAGCGTCAGGCAACGGCCAAAGTTGTGTGCGAGGGGGAGATACAGCAACATCACGTCGTCGGTGACGGTGAAGTCCTCCACCTGCCGCACCTCGTCCACCATCGCGTAGTAGTTGCGGTGCAGGATCATGCAGGCCTTCGGAGGACCGGTGGTCCCCGACGTGTAGATGAAGGTGAAGAGGTCGTTCTCGTCGATCGCCGCGGCGGCCTCTTCGACTGCACCCGGATGCTCCGCAGCGTGTGCGCGTCCCCGCTCCCGCAGCGCGGGAAGGTCGGCGAATGTCAGCACGTGCTGGAGCTCCAGGCCATCGAGCTTCGCTCGCTGTTCCTCGTCCTCGCAGAGCACGCCGACGGCCTCGGAGTGCTCGGCGACATACCGGGCGTCCTTTGGCGAGTTGTTCATATAGATCGGAGCGCCGACTGCCCCGATCAGCCCCAACGCGAAATCAAAGAGCACCCACTCGAGGCGGGTCGAAGCGAGGATCGCGAATGCGTCCCCTTTCCGCACCCCGAGAGCGAGCAGGCCGTGGGCAACCTCGTCGACCGCCTGGGCCGCCTCCGCCCAGGACACCGGGCGCCAGTCCTCGCCCTCCTGGACGAGGTAGGCCGGCCCGGCGATGTCCCTGGCGACGGCGTCCTGCCATAGGCGGGCAATCGTCCTCGTCCCGGTCGCCTTCGTCGCTGTAGCCACACCCACATCGTAATTTGAAGGGAAGGGTTGCCCGAGGGCGAATCAGCCCGGTCCCTCTACAATTCAAGGCGGCCATGCGCACTATCTGGAACGGATCCATCTCCTTCGGCCTCGTCAGCATCCCTGTCGGCCTGGCCCTGGCGACCACGGCCAAGGCGAAGCAGTCGGACGTCAGCTTCCGCACCCTCCATCGGGAGTGCAAGACCCCCATCCGGCAGAAGCGCTGGTGCCCGACCCACGAGCGTGAGGTCGGTCCTGACGAGATCGTGAAGGGCTGGGAGGTAGCCAAGGGCGAGTTCGTGATCGTCGAGGACGCTGACCTCGAGGCGATTGCGTTGCACGACGAGTCACGCTCGATCGAGATCACACGCTTCGTCCCGCTCGACGAAGTCGATCCGGTCTACCTCGACCGCACCTATTACCTCGCGCCTGCCCAGGCGCCCGCGCAGCGCCGGCCCTACGTGCTTCTGCTCGAGGCGATGAAGCAGGCGGAGATGGGAGGGATCGGCCGCTTCGTTCTACGGGGCGCGGAGCACTTCGCGCTGATCCGCCCGAAGGGCGACGCGCTCGTGCTCGAGACCCTCTTCCTCGCGGAGGACGTGCGCTCGCAGGCGGAGATCGAGGAGGCCGTAGCCGGCACCGAGGTGAAGAAGGCCGAGCTCGATCTCGCCCAGCAGGTGATGCAGAGTCTCGTCGGCGAGTTCGACCCGTCGGAGCTTCAGAGCCAGTACCGTAGTGATCTGCGTCAACTGCTCGAGGCGAAGTTGGACGGCCAGGAGATCGCGAAGCCGGAGCCCGTGCCCGATGCACCGGTCCTGGATCTGATGGAGGCGCTCAAGCGCAGCGTCGCCGACGCGAAGGGCCGCAAGACGGCGGCAGCCGCGCCGAAGAAGAAGGCGGCGGCGAAGAACGGTGCTTCAAAGCGCACGCCGGCGCGTAAGTCGGCGTAGTCCTTTACCTCTGGCAGAGAGGGGTTTGCGGGGGAACGTAGTTCCCCCGCCGCGCTTCAGTGCTTCTGCAAAACCCCCAGCGCCTCGAGCTGCGCCTGGAACAGCGTCTTGTCGATCTTGCCCTGATAGATGGGCACGCCTTCCTCGACGCAGACGCGGATGACCTCTTGCCGGTCGATCCCGAGTTCCTTGGACAGCTCCTCGGGCGTTAGGTGGTTCGCCATCGACGCTCCTTTCTGTCGTACGAAAAAGCCCGCCGGCGCAAAATGCGCTCAGCGGGCTAAGTCGAGCCTCCATATGTCGTTGCCGGATTCAACGGGCCGACACTCCCAATACAGTCATTGGTCCAAAGGATAATCGTCCCTCATGACGGACGCAAAACTGCCTGGTTTGGAGGAGCGTTTCGCCGAGATCAAGGGCGTCCGCATGCGGTACTTCGTGGGCGGGCAGGGGCCTCCGCTCATCCTCGTCCACGGCCTCGGCGGCGCGGCAGCGAATTGGACGGAGCTCGCTCCGCTCCTGATCAGGCATCACAGGCTGCTGGTGCCGGATCTTCCCGGTCACGGCGGCTCGACCGCCCTGCCGGCAGTCGCCGGCCTCGAGCCGTTCGCCGACCGGGTGGCGCTCGTCGCCGAGCGCGAGGGAATGGTGCCAGCGGCGGTCGTCGGACACTCCCTGGGGGGAATGATCGTGCTGCGCATGGCGCTTCGGCGGCCGGACGACGTTCGCGCCATCGTGCTCGCCGCGGCGGCGGGCCTCAGTATCGGCAACGTCTGGGGCAGGAACTTGCTCTCGGTGTTCAGCACGATCCGGCCCGGACGCCTCGCTGCGCGGTACCGCGGACGCGTATCGCGCTCGCCGCTTCTGCGCCGGTTCGTGTTCGGATTCCTGTCGGTCGCCGATCCCGTCGGTTTGACCGACCGGGCGGTCGAGGGATTCCTCGCGGCCCAACTCCTTCACACCGACGTGGACAGCGCCTGGCAAGCGCTCCGCGCGGACGATCCGCGGGAGGAGCTCGAGGCGGTTCGCTGCCCGGTGCTCGTCCTTTGGGGCGCAGAGGACGTGCAGTTGCCGCTCGACGACGCCTTCGAGTACACGCGACGCCTTCGCGCGCGACTTCGCGTGATTCCCGGCTGCGGACACCTGCTGATCGGCGAGCGGCCGGACGCATGCAACAGAGCGATCGAGGACTTTCTAGGCGACGGCGGCCTCGAACGGCACCACCTCCGCACCTGAACCTGTCGGCGTGGAGAGGAACTCCACGCGATACGCGACGACCTCGACTTTGCTTCGTTTCTTCCCCTCTTCCTCCCAGGTGCTGTACCTCAGTCGTCCTTCGAGCGCGATCTTCCGGCCCTTCGAGAGATAGTCGGCGCAGAGCTGGGCCTGTCGGTCCCAGACCGAGATCCGGAAGAAGTCGGTCTCGCTGTCTTTCCCGCCGCGGTCGACCGCGAGCCTGAACGTGGCGAGGTGCTTCTCGGGGCCGAGCTCCCGCAGCTCGACGTCCGTCGTCAGGTTTCCGATCAAGATCACGCTGTTCATGCCCACCGCCCCTCCGAGTTGTCGATAGAGGCAACATAACGGGGAAGATGTGACCGATCTGCGCCGAAAGCGGCTACTCTTTGGGCCGCCTCGGGGTGTGGCGCAGCCTGGTAGCGCGCTCCGTTCGGGTCGGAGAGGTCCCCAGTTCGAATCTGGGCACCCCGACTGCATGCGGGGGAGCCTCGGTTCCCCCGCGGTCAGTCCACCTTGCGGATCCGCGGGTCGGCCAGGCCGAGCAGCGTGTCGGGGACGTCTGCCCGAGCACGATCGACCCAAGCACCATCCCCACTCCCTGCAGCGTGTAGAGCAGGCCGTAGGAGCCGACACCGCCGTGCCACTCTTTCTCCACGAGCGTCGGCAGCAACACCTGCACCGACGCGAATGCCGTCATGAGCACGAGCGTGAAGGTGGCGATCGTTCGCCAGAGCCACGGCACTGCCAGGACGTAACGAAACCCGCTGGTCAGTTCGCGGCGTAGACCTTCTGATGGCGCCGGCTCGAACCCGCGCGGCCGGGCCGGCGCGAGCAACGCAGCAGAGACGAGGAACGATGCGGCGTCGGCCGCGAAGATCGCGCTCGACCCGGCGGTGCCGTAGATCAGGCCGGCCAGTGCGGGCCCGATCACGAGCGCGGACTGGCGCGACACGCCAATCAAGGCGTTCGCGGAGCCGAGGCTCGGCTCTTCGACGACCAACGGCAGGATGCCGCCGAACGCCGGCTGGAACAGACCGCTGCCGAGACCGTACAGCGCCACGAACGCGATCAGCACGCCGAACTGGAGGTGCCCGGTCGCATCCACGAGTGCGAGGCCGGCGACGAGAACCGCGCGTGCGACGTCGGAGCCAATCATGAGTAGGCGACGGGAGTAGCGATCGGCGAGGACGCCGCCGACCAGCAATGTCCGTCACGATTCCGAGCGCCTCCACGCTCAGAACGATCCCGAGCGAGCTCGCCTTGTGCGTCAACGTGAACGCGCGCCAGCCGAGGGCCACTACGAAGGCCGCATCGCCGATCTGTGAGACGGTCTGCCCGGCGAAGAGAAGCCTGAAGTCGCGGTGCCGAAGCGCCTCGAGAAGGCGCAGGCGCGACCTGCCGATGGATGCTGGCTCCACGGGGCCGAGGCTATCCTGGGGGCATGCCGGACAAGATCCGCGTCGCCTGCGTCCAGATGACGAGTCGCGCCGACAAAGCGGCGAACCTCGAGAAGGCCGAGCGTCTAGTCGCGCAAGCCGCAGCAACCGGCGCCGACGTCGTCGTCCTGCCCGAGAAGTGGAACGCGATCGGCGACGCCGCCGTGTACCACGGAACCGCCGAGTCGATCGAAGGAGGCGAGTCTGTCGCGGCCATGTCCGGGTGGGCGCGCGCGCACGGGATCACGCTCGTCGGCGGCTCGATCGCGGAGCGTCGGGAAGGACGCGAGAAGCTGTCGAACACCTGTCTCGCCTTCGACCCTGAAGGACAGCTCGTAGCCACTTACCGCAAGATCCATCTCTTCGACGTGGAAGTCGGTGGTGTCGTCTACAGGGAGTCCGAGGCGGAGGAGCCGGGCGACGAGCCGGTGGTGGCCGACGTCGAGGACTGGAAGATCGGTCTATCGATCTGTTACGACGTGCGCTTCCCCGAGCTGTATCGCATCCTCACCCTCGAAGGCGCTCAGCTCGTGACCGTGCCCGCGCACTTCACGACGCCGACAGGCAAGGATCACTGGCACGTTCTTCTACGTGCGCGCGCGATCGAGAGCCAGCTCTACGTCGTCGCCGCCGCTCAGATCGGCGAGACGCTGCCGGGCAAGCCGGCGTACGGCCGCTCGCTCATCGCCGACCCGTGGGGCGTGGTCGTTGCGCAGGCGCCCGATGAGGAGACCGTGATCGCCGCCGAGCTCGATCGTGCGCACCTGCAGAACATTCGCGCGAAGCTGCCGTCGCTCGCGAACAGGCAGCCGAACGCGTACCGGTGGCCGACGCGAGTCTGACGCTCGACGAGTGGCGCCAGCAGGTTCCCGATCTCCTCGCACGCGTCGCGGAGGAATGGGACTTGCAAGTTGGCGAGCCTTACTCGGGCGGGTGGGCCGGTTACGCCGTGCGTGTGCGTACGTCGGACGATACGTCCGCGGCACTGAAGCTCATCTGGCCCCACCGCGAATCCGAGTACGAGGCAGAGGCGCTCGAGCTATGGGATGGGGAAGGTGCGGTCAGGCTGCTTCGGCGCAACACAGACGGGACGGCGCTGTTGCTCGAGCGCTGCAAGCCCGGCGCATTCCTGTCCACGCTCGAGCTCGATGCAGCCCTCGACGTCTACGTCGCGCTCCTTCCACGCCTCTGGAGGACGGCGGGAGCCCCGTTCCACGCGTTGGAGGACGAGGCGTTGCTGTGGTTGGAGTCGCTGCCGCGTGAATGGGAGCAGGCGGGTCGCCCGTTCGAGCGCGCTCTCGTCGATGCTGCGCTCGAAGCGATCGACGAGCTTGCCCCGACACAGGGCGAGCAGGTGCTTCTGCACCAGGACCTGCACGCATTGAACGTCCTCTCCGCCGAACGCGAGCCGTGGCTCGCAATCGATCCGAAGCCCCTGGTCGGCGAGCGCGAGTTCGGGGTCGCACCCGTCGTGCGCGGCGCGGAGCTTCGCCACGGCCAGGCCGAGGTGCTCCACCGGCTGGCCCGCCTCACCGCCGAGCTCCGGCTCGACGCTGACCGAGCACGTGGCTGGTGCGTCGCGCAGACGGTCGCCTGGGGCGTGGACGTGCCTCAGCATCTCGAGGTCGCGCGTTGGTTGCTGGAGGATGCCGAATGACCCTGCGCGCAGTCCTCTTCGACGTCGACTTCACGCTCTGCCGTCCGGGGCCCGAGCTCTCCGCGGACCGCTACGCGCGGATCGCGGCGCGTCACGGCATCACACTCGACACGACCCGCTACGGCGCTGCGCGCGATGCCGCGGTGCTCAACCTCAAGCGTCACCCGGAGCTGTTGCACGACGACTCGATCTGGCATCGCTTCACCGAGGAGATCTTCGTCGGCATGGGGGGCCCCGACGCGATCGCGAGCGAGTGCGCGACGGAGATCGAGGAAGGTTGGGGCGTGTCGGAGAACTTCGAGCTCTTCGAGGACGTCATGCCGGTGCTCGAAGAGCTCAGGAACGCAGAGCTCCGCATTGCCCTGGTCTCGAACGGCATCCGCGACCTGACCGAGTTCGTCGCACACCACCGACTCGATGTCGACGCGATCGTCGACTCCCGCTCGCACGGGCGCGTCAAGCCGCACCCGACGATCTTCCAGGCGGCGCTCGTCTCGCTCGGTGTGGCACCTGAGGACGCCGTCATGGTCGGCGATTCGCTCGAGGAGGACATCGAGGGCGCGCGGGCGCTGGGGATGCGCGCGATCCTGATCGACCGCGAGGAGCGTCATCCCGATGTGGACGAGCGACTGACGGACCTCTACGGCCTCCCAGCGGCGCTCGGCCTCGCGCGGCCCACCTGAAGGCATCTACGATCCCCTCGTGCCTGCCTGGCTGATCTGGGCGATCGCGGCAGTTCTCCTGTCCGTCGGCGAGATCTTGACGCCGGGCATGTTCTTCCTCGGCCCGGTGGCGCTCGCAGCCGTTGCCGCCGCGGTCGTCGCCCTCCTCGGAGTCGGCGTCGTGTTTCAACTGCTGGCGTTCATCCTCGGGTCGATCGCGACGGTGGCATTACTGCGGCCGATCGCCAAGCGTCACCTGCACATGCCGGCCGCGCTCCGCACCGGGACTGCCGCGCTCGAAGGGACGAAGGCCGTCGTCCTCCAACGCGTTGACGTCAACGGCGGCCGCGTGCGCATCGGTGGAGAGGAATGGTCGGCGCGGGCCTACATGGAGGATCAGGTCCTGGAGCCCGGCACGCGGGTCGAAGTGGTCAAGATCGAGGGAGCAACAGCTCTTGTCTACGAGTAGGAAGGTGAAGACATGTCCGCTGGATTGATCGTTCTGCTCGTCGTCGCAGGGCTCGTGCTGCTCACGCTCGGCCGCACCATTCGCATCGTGCCTCAGGCACGGGCAGGGGTCGTCGAGCGCCTCGGCCGGTACTCGCGCACGCTCACGCCGGGGCTCGCGATCCTCGTGCCCTTCGTCGACCGCGTGCGGGACATGATGGATCTCCGCGAGCAGGTCGTCTCGTTCGACCCGCAGCCGGTCATCACCGAGGACAACCTCGTCGTCAGCATCGACACAGTCATCTACTTCCAGGTCACCGATGCGAAGGCTGCGACGTACGAGATCGCGAACTACATACAGGGAATCGAGCAGCTGACGGTGACCACGCTCCGAAATGTCATCGGCGGCATGGCGCTCGAGAAGACCTTGACCTCGCGCGACGAGATCAACAACCAGCTTCGTGGTGTGCTCGACGAAGCGACGGGGAAGTGGGGTATCCGGGTCAACCGCGTCGAGCTGAAGGCGATTGATCCGCCGTCGTCGATCAAGGAGACGATGGAGAAGCAGATGCGTGCCGACCGGGAGAAGCGCGCCACGATCCTCGAAGCCGAGGGCATTAAGCAGGCGCAGATTCTCACCGCGGAGGGAGAGAAGCAGAGCTCCATTCTCCGGGCGGAGGGACAACGACAGGCGGCGATCCTGCAGGCGGAAGGCCAGGCGAAGGCGATCGACACCGTCTTCCGCGCGATCCACGAGGGCGACGCCGACCCGAAGCTGCTTGCCTACCAGTACCTGCAGGTTCTGCCGCAGATCGCGCAGGGCGAGTCCAACAAGGTCTGGATCATCCCGAGCGAGGTAACGCGTGCGCTAGGCCAGCTCACCGATGCGCTGCCGCGCCGGAAGGACGAGAGTTAAGAGCCGCTCAGCGAGGAGAGGTCGACAACGAGGTCGTCCGACGGCGGCGTGACGTTTGTTGGTACGCCGAAGTCGTAGAGGTCCTCGGTCATCGTCATGGTCATCGGCGTCCCGAGTTGCCCGCCCATCGACATCGTGACTGCTAGCCGCCGCACGCGGCCATGCGCGTCGATCCAGGCCTCGGCCGGCGCCGACACCGAGCCCGTCGCTTCCTTCAGTTGTTTGAACGCCTTGTTGTCGTGGGCGAGCTTCTCGAAGTCGATGTTGAACGCGTAGTGCGTCGTCTGCACGCCGCGGATCCGTTCCGACCCGGTCACGCGCGCGTTGCTCGAAGCCGTCAACATGTGAAGTGACTGTGAGGGGTCGGCTTGGTTCGCGTTCATGATCGCGCCGAGATCCACGCCTTCCGTGGCGATCTTCTCGAGGTCCATCTTCACCCACTTGCCCGTCGGCACGATCTTGTCGAAGAGCGGCGAGCGCATGTACATGACGAGGCCGTGGCTGCCGTCGAAGATCATCTCCATGCTCGGATCGGTGGAGCCGAGTTGGAGCTGGACGGCGGGCGGCATCGCGAAGTGCATGTTCATCCAGCCGGACTTGTTCTTGCCGTCGAAGACTCCGTTCCCGTTGAAGGAGAACGAACCGACGCTGCCTGCATCGACCGAGGCGTGAAAAGTGAAGCGCGATGACGTTGTCTTCGCGGTCGTGTTGGCAGCCTGCGCGACCGGGTCGAGCGCGAGGGCATCGCCTCCTGCACAGCCGGCAAGGGTCGAGGCGCAGACAACGAGGCAGAGCAGGGAGAGGACGCGGCCGGGAGTCATCCGCGCTTGAAATCGTCTTCGGCAGCGCGAGCGGCTATCCCTCGAATGGGGCCAGCTCGTCGCGCCAACGCGCCGTGTGCTCGCCGAGGGCAGGCGCGCTGCCGGTGGCAACCGGCTCGCCGAGCCACTCCGACCCTTCGGCGAGCGTCGCGACCGGGCCTACCATCACGTCCTCGCCGTCGAAGAGGTCGAGCCACTCCAAAAGTGACCGCGACCGGAACACTGCCTCGAGCTCCGCGGCCAGCGCCTCCTGATCCTGCTCGTAATGGCGCCCGACGAGCTCGGGGCGTCCGATCAGCTCGCAGAGGCGTTGCCAGAACTTTTGCTCGACCGCCGTTACCGTGAGGAAGCGGCCGTCGGCGGTCTCGTACATGCGATAGGACGCGAGGCCGCCTGTGAGCGTGCGCTCGGGCTCTCCGCGCAGCCGGTGCGCCGCGAGCCTGTGCGCGTTGTGCGTCATCGAGACGATGAGGTGCTTCCCGCGGGCGGTGAGTTGACGCTCGAGCAGCGCCGCGAGAATCTCGATCACGGCGAAGAGCGAGCCGCCGGCGAGGTCGGCAACCTGGACGGGCGGCAGTGCCGGTGCGGTGTCTGCGAGCAGCCCGGCCCAGCCCGCATAGTTGAGATCATGGCCGGCGCGCAAGTTCCCCGCGCCGAAGCCCGTGACAGAGCAGTACACGACGGACTCCGGCAGAGCGGAGGCGCCTATCCCCAATCGATCGGCGACGCCGGGACGAAAGCCCTCGAGCACCACGTCTGCGCGCGCGGCGAGGGCCGGCACGAGCCCTGAATCCTGCTCGAGATCCCAGACGACCGACTCCTTGCCTGCGTTGAGCGCGGCGTCCCAGCCGGGAGCGACCGAACGGAGGGGATCGCCGTCCGGCGCCTCCACCCGCACGACCCGCGCGCCGAGCCGCATGAGCTCGCGGCTGGCGAAGGGGCCGGGCAGGTAGCGCGTGAAGTCGACCACCAGCAAGCCGCGTAGCACCACTTAGCGACGACGCTACCACTACACTCCGACGGTTGACTGACCGTTCGACAGGCCAGGAGGACAAGCGTCGCCTCATTCTCGACGCGGCCGTGCGCGTGTTCGCGCACAAGGGCTACCACACCTCCCGCGTCGGTGACATCGCAGAGGAGGCAGGCGTTGCTCACGGCTTGCTGTACCACTACTTCCGCTCCAAGGAGGAGCTGCTCGAGACGATCTTCCGCGAGACGTGGCGCGACGTGCTCGATGCAGTGCGCGCCGTCGAGGAGACAGACGAGACCGCACGCGACCGGCTGGCCGGCGTTGCGAAGATCCTTTTGCGTGCGTGGCGGCGCGATCCCGACCTCGTGCGCGTGCTCGTACGTGAGGTGACCCGCAGCTCGCACTTGCAGGAGCGCATCGACGAGATCGACGCGGCGTTTGCCGGCCTCGAGCGGATCATCGCGCGCGGACAGCAAGAGGGCGAGTTCCGTTCCGACCTCGACCCGCGCATGGCCAGCTATGTGTTCTACGGTGCGCTCGAAGAGATCCTGACGGGCTGGGTGCTCGGCCAACTCGAGGACGGCGACGAGGCGATCGCGCGTGCCGAGCAGACGGTGGTCGAGGTCATCTGCGGCGGCCTGGCCGCCGATCGCGAAGCCGCCAAGGTCTGACCGCGTGACACAGGTCACCGCGGAGGCTGCGCGGCGCTCGGAGTCAGTCAGGAGGAGCCTCTTCTGGATCCTGGGATCTGGAGCCTTCGGGCTCGCGTTCTCGATCACGACGACGGCGGCATACTTGCCGCCTCTGCTGCATCGCTTCACGGAGTCGGGAGCGCTGATCGGTCTCGTCCTTGGTGCCGAAGGCGTGTTCGCGCTCCTGCTCTCACCTGTCATCGGCCCCTGGAGCGACTCGTTCCACACGCCGCTCGGACGCCGGCGTCCGTTCATGCTCGCCGCGATCGGACCGATGGGCTTCTGTCTCCTATTGATCGCGTTCATGCCCAATCTCTGGACGACGACGCTCATGGTGCTGGCGTTCTTCTTCGCGTACTACGTGTACGAGCCGCCGTACCGCGGTCTTTATCCGGACCTTCTGCCGCCCTCGACGTATGGGCGCGCTCAAGGGATCCAGCACGTGATGCGTGGGATCGCTCTCGGCACGGCGCTCGTGGGCGGTGGGTTCCTCCTCAAGGTGTGGCACGCCGCGCCGTTCGTCCTCGCAGCCTTCGTGACGACCGCGGCGTGTGCAATCCCGATCGTCTTCATCCGCGAGGACGGCGGCCACGGGCGCGTGTTCGAAGGTGTGCGCGCGTACTTCAAGCGGAGCTGGAGGATCTTTCGGGAGGAAGCCGAGGTGCGGCGCTTCCTGCTCGCGAACGCCGCCTGGGAAGGCACATTCGCCGCCGCGCGGACGTTCGTCGTCCTGTACGTGCTGGACGGCCTGCACGAGACGAAGGCGATCTCGTCGGCGTTACTTGGCGCAGTGGCGGCCGGTTACATCATCGCCGCGTTGCTCGCGAGCCGGCTGGGTGATCGCTTCGGCATTGCCCGCGTGATCTTCTGGTCGTCCTTCCTCTACGGCGGCGGTTTCCTGTTTGCCGGATTCGCGACCACGTGGCACAACTGGTACTTCGCGTTCATCGTCCCGCTCTCGATTGCCGGTGGTCTCGTGATGACGCTGGCCTGGGGTCTGCTCTTCAAGCTGATGCCTGAACAGCACCGCGGCGCGGTCTCCGGGCTCGCCACCACCACAAAGGGGCTCGGCCTCCTGCTCGGCGCACCGGTGGCGGGAGTCGCGATCGACCTCGCTCGCCCGTACCTGGATGCGACGGACGGCTACCAGGTTCTCTGGCCGGTGTGCGGGATTCCGATTCTCGCCGCGATCCCTCTCGTGTATCGCCTCATGCGCATCGAGCAGTCGGGTCAGCCCGAGCCGAGCCCGGGCTGATGTCGGTCTGGAACAAACTTCGCGGCCTCGACCTGAACGTCGAGGAGGTCACCACCGAACGCAAGTCCGTCGACGTCTCGACGCAGTTCACGCGCGTCACGACGACGGTCGTGCTTGCGGGGGAAGGAGAGCAGGGACGAGGCGAAGATGTGACGTACACGGCGGAGGATCACGACTGGTTCCCGGAGCTCGATCCTCCCGGCCGGACCACGCTCGGGGAGCTCTCGTCACAGCTCGACGGGCTGCGGCTATTCGAAGCCGAGCCGAAGATGAAGGCGTCCGCGCAGTATCGGCGCTGGGCGTTCGAGAGCGCGGCGCTCGACCTGGCCCTGCGCCAGACCGACCTTTCGTTCGGCGCTGCGGTTGAGCGCGAATACGGCCCGGTCCGGTTCGTCGTCTCGACTCGCGGCGATGCGTTCGCGTGGCTGGAGCACAATCCCGGGCTCGAGCTGAAGCTCGATCCTGAGAACGACTGGGACAGGCCGTTCATGGAACGTCTAGCCGCAACCGGTCGCGTCCGTGTCCTCGACTTCAAGGCGTATTACACGGGCACGCCCGTCGACGTCGTGCCGGACGCTGTGCTGTATCGCGCGGCGGTCGAGCTCTTTCCCGACGTCGTATTGGAGGACGCGTCCCTCGACGGCGAGTGCGGCGTGGTGTTGCGCGGGCAGGAGGCGAGGATGAGCTTCGACGCGCCTATTCACTCGGTGGCTGACGTGCGCGCGCTGCCGGTCGAGCCCGGCTGGCTGAACATCAAGCCGTCGCGCTTCGGCACCACCGAGCGGCTCCTGGAGTGCATCGAGCACTGCGCGGCCCAGGGGATCCACATGTACGGCGGCGGCCAGTTCGAGCTCGGCGTCGGACGCCGCCACATCCAGGTGCTCGCGTCATTCTTCTATCCCGACGGACCGAACGACGTCGCGCCGCGCGAATACAACATGGGCGACCCGCGCTCGGGGCTGCCGCAGAGCCCTCTCCCACCGCCAGAAGCCGTCGGGCTCTAGGAATGGATCGATGAAGGGACTACGGTGTTCAGCTAGCTGATGGCTCTCGAAGTGCCCATCGACGTCGATCTTCTCAAGCGGGAGATCAAGAAGACCTATGCGTCGCTCTCGCAGGAGCCCGAGAAGGACTTCGTCTTCCCGACCGGCCGGGCCTGGGCCGAGGACCTCGACTACCCGCCCGAGCTCGCGACCGTGCCGGAGGCGGCTGCCGAGTCGTTCGCGGGCGTTGCGAACCCGTTCTCGCTCGGGCGGCTCGAGTCCGGCGAAAAAATCGCAGATCTCGGCTGTGGCGCCGGCACGGACTCACTTGTGGCCGCGCAGATGGTGGGGGCCGGCGGCCACGTCACGGGAATGGATATGACGCCGGAGATGCTGGCAAAGGCGCGCGCGGCGGCTGCGGAACTCGGAGCCGAGAACGTGGACTTCGTCGAAGGGGAGATCGAGCATCTGCCATTCGATGACGCGAGCATCGACGTTGTCATCTCGAACGGCGTCATCGATCTCGTTCCGGACAAGGACGCTGTCTTCTCAGAGATCTTTCGTGTGCTGCGGTCCGGCGGACGAATACAGCTCGCAGACGTGACGATTCAGAGTCCCGTCAGCGAGGAGGGCCGCCGCAACATCGACCTCTGGACCGGCTGAATTGCCGGAGCTCTGCTGGAAGCAGAGTACGAGGAGCTTCTGAAGAGCCACGGGTTCGAGCGGATCGAGACCGGCAACCTTGTCGCGACCTACATGCGCTCGAAGTTCGAGGACACTCGGCAGAAGGCGATCAAGTTCGGCGCCAACGGCTCGACCGTCAAGGCGTACAAGCCGTAGCGCGATGTGGTGGCGCGACCGTGAGGAAGTCGAACCGGCGGTGATCGCTGAGTTCGTGGACATGCGCGGCAAGCGCGTTCTCGATGTGGGCTGCGGTACCGGGAGGCTCACCGAATTCGTTGCTCCGCAGGCGGAGAAGGTGTTTGCGTTCGATCCGGACGCCGAGCGCATCCCTGAGGCCCGCAAGCGGATCCCACCCGCGGCGCGGCGGCGGGTGACGTTCAGGGTGTGTGGCGCAGAGGAGCTCGACGTCCGCAGAAGGCGTTTCGACGTCGCGCTCTGCGGCTGGTCATTGTGATGTGTGCCACTGGAGAGCGTCGTGAGCGCTCTGCACCGGATCCATTCGGCGCTCGTTCCCGGCGGACTCGTGCTGGACATGCAACCGGTCGGCCCGCGGCCGCCTGTCGAGTCGAGTGGGCAGCGACTTGGCTCGCTCGACATGCGCGAATGGCGAGTGACGATCGACCATGTGGCTGCGCTCGTCGACCAGACGATTGCGGACGGACTCTTCGTGGAGGAGGCCGAACGACGGTATGACGTCCTCGAGGCATTCGACGACGGCAAGGAGCTCGTCGAGACGGTGCGTGAATGGACCGGGACGAAGATCTCGCAGACCCTTGCGGTGCGAGTTGAACGGGCGATGCCACCGTTGACGATTCGAGAGAGCGTGCGGCTCCGCGCGATCCGCGCCCTCTAGACATGGCGGCCCGAGCTCGTCTTGCGGGGGAAGGCGGCTTCGTGCTCGCACTTGCAGCCGTCGCGGCCGGTGCGTGGGCGTTGCTCCTCGCCGGCCACGGTGAGATGCAGACGAGCGCCGCACCGTTCCTCGTCGGCTGGACGGTGATGATGGCGGCGATGATGCTCCCCTCGGTCGGCCCACTCGCGTGCGGCGCGGGCGCTCGGTGTCGTCGCGGGGGCGGGGTACGGAATCGGATCATGAAGGAGGTTTGATGGACTGGGAGCTCAAGGGAACGGTCGTCATCGCGTGTAACTGCGACTACGGCTGCCCGTGCAACTTCAATGCTCTTCCGACGACGGGGAAGTGTGATGGGACCTGGACGTGGCATGTCGATCGGGGCGCCTTCGGAGACACCTCGCTCGACGACCTGAACTTCACTGTCGCCGTGGACTGGCCGGGTGCAATCCACGAAGGCAACGGCGAGGCGGTGATCCTGGTCGACGAGCGCGCCGATCAAGGCAGCGCGACGCGATCGCGGCGCTCGTCAGTGGCGACGTCGGCGGGCCCTGGGGTGTGCTCGCCTGGACCTGGCCGACGGTCCACGGGCCCAAGCCGGTGCCCTACGAGGTTCAGCTCGACGGAGTCAACTCACACGTGAAGGCGGGCGACTCGTACGAGGTCGTCTCCGAGACGATCAAGAACCCGGTGACCGGCGCGGAGGTGCACCCGGGCGCAACGCTTCCCGAGGGAATCGTGTTCAAGCAGGGCGACTTCGGTTCGTCGACGACGCTGCGCGTGTCGGACGAGGTCTCCTTCGAGCATCCCGGGAAGTACACCGCGGTCGCCCCGTTCGAGTACAGCGGCTAGCGGCTCCACTTCCTCCGCGAAAGCTTCGCTTTCGCGGAGGCGTTGGGATCGGCCGCTTCGCGGCGGAGCGTGCGCGGGCGGAGCCCGCGCACTCTTGTTTGGCGCCTGGTGGGCGGTTGTGCTCAACCGCCCGGGCACGGGCGCTGAAGCGTCCGCGCCCGCGTGAGTTCGGCCTGCGGTTAGACGGCTGCGCCTCGTCTAACCTCCGGCCCTTGGGTTTAACGCCGCTCCCAGGTTTTCTTTTTCTTGCTCGCACCGGCCCGGCGTCGAAGGCCGGAGGCTAAGCGACGCGGAGCGGCTTAGCCGGAGGCGTACTGATGTGGGCGCGGACGCTTCAGCGCCCGTGCCCGCACGGTTGAGACCGTCCACGAAGCGTCAACCCCATAAGAGTGCGCGGCCTTGGCCCGCGCACGTTCCGCGCGCAGCGCCGGACCTAAGACCCGGGCGAAAGCGAAGCTTTCGCCCGGTTAAAAGAGCAGAGCGGCGAGACGTCGCCGCCGCGGCCGTTCAGGCTGCGAAAGCCGAGCGCGTGCTCGGCCTGCATCATCTTGTGGATCTGCGTCGTGCCCTCGTAGATGATCGGTGCACGCGCGTTGCGGAAGTACCGCTCGATCCCGTACTCCGCCGAGTAGCCGTAGGCACCGTGCACCTGGATGGCGAGATGCGCAGCGCGGAAAGCGGACTCCGTTGCGTGCCACTTCGCCAATGACGTCTCGCGCGTGTTGCGCATTCCCTGGTCCTTCATCCATGCCGCCTGCATGACGAGCAGCTTCGAGGTCTCGTAGCCGAGCACCATCTCGGCGATCATGTCCTGCACGAACTGGTATTTGCCGATCTGCTGCCCGAACGTCTCCCGCTCGCGCGCGTACTCGGTCGAGCGCTCGAGGCACGCGCGAATGACCCCCACCGCGCCCGCCGCGACCGTGAAGCGGCCCTGGTCGAGGCCGTACATCGCGATCTCGAAGCCCTGGCCTTCGTCCCCGACCATGTTCTCCGCCGGCACCTCGACGTTCTCGAAGAAGAGCTCGCCGGTCGAGCCGGCCCAGATGCCGAGCTTGTGCTCGGTGTCGGCGGTCGTGAACCCGGGCATGCCGCGCTCGAGGACGAAGGCCGAGATCCCTTTGTGCTTCGCCGCAGGATCCGTCTTCGCGAAGACCAGTGCATGGTCGCCGACGTTCGCGTACGAGATCCAGTTCTTCGAGCCGTTGAGGACATAGACGTCACCCTCGCGTCGCGCGGTCGACTTCATCGCGGCCACGTCGGAGCCGGCGGCGGGCTCGGTCAGCCCGAAGCACGCCAGCTTGTCGCCGCTCGCCTGCGGGACGAGCCAGCGCTGCTTCTGCTCTTCCGACCCGTACTTCAGCAGCGCAAGCGAGTTGAGGCCGACATGGACGGAGATCAGGGTCCGGAACGCAGCCTCACCGCGCTCGATCTCCTCGCACGCGAGCGCTTCGGAGACGAAGTCGAGCCCGGCGCCGCCGTACTCCTCCGGGATCACGATCCCGAGGATCCCGAGCTCGGCCATCCCTTCGATCGCTCCCAGATCGAGGTGATGGTTGATGTCGTTCTCGACGGCGTTGGGCAGGATCCGGTCGTCCACGAACCGGCGAACGGTGTCCTGGAGGAGTCGTTGCTCGTCGCTGAGCTCGAAGTCCATGACGGCCTAGTCTACGGAGGCTTTGGGCGTTGCCGCCGTCATCGCCATGACGACCGTGCTGGGGCTGACGCCGCAGCAGAAGGCCGCCCTCGTCGTCGTCTCAGGGCTACCAGCCCCGCCGGGAGTGGCCGGCGTGATCGTGCAGAGCTACAACCGGGACGCCCCGCGACCGCCCGGCGCCTTCGTCGTCACGGACCAGGAGGGCGGGAGGGTCAGGACCTTTCCGAAGCTGCCGCCGCGATCGTCTGCCCGCGCAGTCCGGAGCAAGTCTGAGGCCTTCGACTCCGGCGAGGCCACGGGGCGCGCGCTACGCCGCATCGGCGTGCAGGTCGATCTCGGCCCCGTGCTCGACCTCCCCGACGGCCCGCTCGGCTCGCGGCAGTTTCGGTCACCGTCCTTCGGCGTTGCGTTTGCTCGCGGGGTCGCTGCGGGTGGCGCCGGTGCGTGCGTCAAGCATTTCCCGGGCCTCGGCTCGCTTCCGTTCTCCACCGACGAACGGCCGTACGTTGTCGGTCGAGTGCGCGATGCGGACCTCGCCCCGTACCGTGCAGCGGTCGAGGCGGGGGTGCCGTGCGTCATGGTCGGTCACGGCGTTTATCCGACACTCGGCCCGCGGCGGGCGACACTGGCGCCGGCGTCGTACCGCCTCTTGCGGGACCTCGGGTTCGACGGTGTCGCCATGACGGACTCGCTCGACGTCGTCCGCGGCCACGCACGGGAGTGGGCGGTCGCCGCGGCCCGGGCCGGTGCGGACCTGCTCCTGTTCACGAGCGGTGCAGATGCGGCGCGGGCGATTCGCGTCCTCGTCCCGCTGGCCCGCAGCGGCGAGCTGGACGCCCACGTCGCGCGTGTGCTGCGGTTCCGACTGGCTGTTGACTGACCAGTCAGTCAAGCTACGCTTCGAGGCCATGGCGACCATCGAGGAACGCACCGCGGGCGGCGTGTCGTTCGGGCTGACGGACGAGCAGAAGGCGCTGCGCGACCTGGCGCATGACTTCGCCGAGCGGGAAATCCGGCCGAGGGAGCGCGAGTACGACGAGGGCTCGATCCACCCCGCGGACGTGATCGCGAAGGCGCACGAACTCGGCCTGATGAACGTTCACATTCCGGAGGCCTACGGTGGACTCGAGCTCGGCGCCTTCGAGGGCATGCTGATCGGCGAGGAGCTCTGCTGGGGCTGCGCCGGGATCGGCACGGCCATTGCTGCGAACGGGCTCGGCCACGGGCCGGTGATCATCGCCGGGACCGAGGAGCAGAAGCGGGAGTGGCTGCCGCCGCTCGTGGACGAGGTGCTGCTGACGTCGTTCGCGCTGACCGAGCCGAACGCAGGCTCCGACGTGTCGGGCATCCAGACGACGGCGGTGCGCGACGGGGACGACTACCTCCTCAACGGCTCGAAGATGTTCATCACCAACGCCGGCCATGCTGCCTGGTTCACCGTCTGGGCCTCGACCGACAAGTCGCAGGGTCATCGTGGGCTGACGGCGTTCGTCGTCCCTTCGGACTTGGACGGCGTTGTGGTCGACAAGCATCTCGACAAGATGGGGCAACGCTCGACGGACACGTCGTCACTCTCGTTCACCGACGTGCGCGTTCCGGCTGCAAATAGGCTCGGCGAGGAGGGCGAGGGCTTCAAGATCGCGATGAAGACGCTCGACTTCACTCGCCCCGGCACGGCGATCGGTGCGGTGGGAGTCGCGCGCGCCGCGTTCGAGTACGCGGCTCAATATTCAAAGGAGCGGGTCCAGTTCGGGATGCCGATCGCGATGAACCAAGGCATCAACTTTCTGATCGCCGACATGGCGACGAAGATCGAGGCGTCGCGGCTGCTCTGTTGGCAGGCGGCGTGGATGATCGACAACGGGATGCGCGCGACGCTGCAGTCCTCGTACGCGAAGCGCTTCGCGGCGGACACCTGTATGGAGGTCGCCACCGATGCGGTGCAGGTGTTCGGCGGCTACGGGTACATGAAGGAGTACCCCGTTGAGAAGCTGATGCGCGACGCCAAGCTGTACCAGATCTACGAGGGCACTTCGCAGATCCAGCGGCTCGTGATCGCTCGCGAGCTTCTGATGCCACGAGATTGAGCATCGAGATCGACCTCTCGGGGCGCGTTGCGCTCGTGACCGGCGGGTCGCGCGGGCTCGGTCGGGCCGACGCGCTGACTCTTGCGCGCGCCGGCGCCGACGTCGTCATCGCGGACATCCAGATCGAGTCCGACTCGGGCGCGGAAGCGGAGGGTTACGGACCGCTCGCGCAGGCGGCACGAGCCCAGGGGCTCGTGTACTCGGAGGCGACCGCGCAGGAGATCTCCGCGCTCGGCCGCCGCTCGGCCGCAGTCAAGTGCGACGTGACCGATCGCGCTCAGGTCGAGGAGACCGTCCGGCGCGTGATCGACGAGTTCGGGTCGGTGGACATCCTCGTCAACAACGCTGGCACGCTCGACCATGTCGGCCAGCTTCCCGACCAGGTGCCGGAACTCTGGGAGCGCGACCTGCGGGTGAACCTGACCGGATCCTTCAACTGTGCCCAGGCGGTGTGGCCGCACATGAAGGAGCGGGAGTGGGGGCGGATCGTGAACATGGCATCCGTCGCGGGGACGCTCGGCGGGTTCGGCCAGGCCAGCTACTCCACCACCAAGGCCGGGCTGCTCGGGCTGACGCGCACGCTGGCGCTCGAGGGCGCCCGGCACGGGATCACCTGCAACGCGATCGTGCCGGGCGTGATCGGGACCGAGGCCTTCAACTTCGGCAATGCCGCGATGAACGAACGGATGGTTCGGCGCACGGCTATGAGGCGGGCCGGAGAACCGCAGGACGTCGCGAATGCGATCGCCTTTCTCTGCTCGGACCTGGCCTCGTACATCACCGGCGTCGGCCTCAACGTCAGCGGCGGGATCGAGCTCTTTACGTTCTAAGCGGCACCGTGGCATGGGTGGGTGTAACGGGCGTGGCCGGAGAGCAAGAAGAACCCTCCACACCCGTGGCTAGACTTCGCAACCTTGCCCGCTCGGCGCAGATACTCCCTGGTCCGGCCCCGCCCTCGGCGACGCCGGCCGACGCGCGCCCAGCGGCGCCAGTTCTGGCAGCGAGCCGCGATCCTCACAGCGCTCGCCGCCCTCGCTGGGATGGCGCTGGGCCTAGCCTTCGCGGGCTCCCCCTCGCGCCTCGCCAGTGGCGTCCGGATTGCCGGCATCGACGTGGGCGGGAAGACGCCGCATCAGGCGCGCTCTATCCTGCAGCGCCGCGCGGACACGCTTGCGTCAGTCCCGGTGATCTTCCGGGTCGGCTCCCGCACCTGGGAGCTGCAGCCCCGGCACCTCGGGATCCGCGTGGACTGGGGCGCCGCCGTCGACGCCGTGCGCCGGCAAGGGAACGGCTTCGGGCCGCTACGCGGCTTCCGCCGG
This sequence comes from Gaiellales bacterium, assembly GCA_038237145.1. Lineage (GTDB taxonomy): Bacteria > Actinomycetota > Thermoleophilia > Gaiellales > Gaiellaceae > 3-1-20CM-4-69-9. Next base: position 8,253 of record JBBRZA010000007.1, on the reverse strand, counting down.
CTCGACCTGCGCTTCTTCGGACCTGACGTCGCCCCCCCGACCCAGGTCTACGACGCCGCTTTGGAGGCCAAGCTCAACCAGATCTCGGCCGCGGTCAACGTCGAGCACCGCGAGGCGTCGATCGTGCTGCGCGGGCTCCGGCCCGAAATCGTCCCGAGCCGCACCGGCCACCTACTCGACCGCCACGCCGCGGCGACCACGATCGTCCGCGCTCTGGCGAGCCTCAAGCGCGAGCCCGTCGGGTTACCGATCCAGGTCGACCGGCCCAAGGTCACCGCGAGCGATCTCAGGGTCGCGCAGGCACAAGTGCGCACCACTTTGTCGGCCTCGGTCCATCTGACGCTCGGCGCGACGCGCTGGAACCTGCGGCCGCCGCGCATTGCCCGCGTGCTTCAGCTTCCGGCCGACGGACGGCGCGACCTCCGGATCGGCGGCGCGGGCGCCAGCGGCTGGTTCACGGCGCTCGCGAAGCGCGTCGACAAGCCGCCGGTGGATGCCGACTGGGCGGTCGGCAAGAGCGGCATTCGCGTGATCCCGGATCGGCCCGGCCACGTGCTGGACGTGCCGCGGAGCGCGAAGACCATGCTTAGAGCCGCCCTCGTCACCGCGCCCGAGCTTCGTTCCGCCAACTTGACCGTGGAACGCGTCAGCGCGGACCGGACGACCGCGGAGGCGCAGGCCATGGACATCAAGGGCCTGGTCGCCAGCTACCAGACGTTCTACGGCGGCGAGCCGAACCGGATCCACAACGTGCAGCTCGTCTCGCACCTCGTCGACAAGCATGTGATCGCCCCCGGCGAGACGTTCTCGTTCAACCGCGCAACCGGCGCGCGCACCGAGGACAAGGGTTTCCTGGAGGCGCCGGTGATCATCAACGGTGAGCTCAAGACCGGCCTGGGCGGCGGTGTCTGCCAGGTCTCGACGACGGTGTTCAACGCTGCGTACGAGGCCGGCCTGCCGATCGTCTCGCGCACGAATCACGCGCTGTACATCAGCCACTACCCCCAGGGACGCGACGCGACCGTCAACTATCCGGACACGGACCTGAAGTTCACGAACGACACCGGCCACTGGATTCTGCTTCGGACCTGGGTCGGCTCCTCGTCGCTCACGGTCGCGTTGTACGGGACGCCGGTTCACCGCCGGGTAGTCAGTGAGACGTCGCCGCTTGTCGTGACAGGCCCGCCGCCCGTGAGGAAGGTCAAAGATCCGTTGCTCTTCGTCGGCCAGACCGTGGTCGAGGAGCCCGGGTCGTCGTCCCTCAGGACGAGCAACAAGCGGAAGGTCTACGACGCCGACGGCAAGCTGCTCTTCGACACGACGTTCTATTCGTCGTACCGCGGCGAGATGAAAGTCATTCGCGTCGGCACGAAGCCGCACCCGAAGGATCAGACCGACACGACAACGACGGGCACGACGACGACGACCCCTACCAAGAAGACGACGACGACGACGACGACGACTACGACGACGCCTCGGCCCTAGCGATCGCGTCCGCCAGAGTCTGCGGGATGCGCGTCGGGCTTAGGGTCTTCGCGTCGACACAGGCATGTGAGGTCCACCCGTCCGCGATCACCTCGCCGTCGCGCGTTATCTCGTAGTCGAAGCGAAAGCGCGCACCTCGCACCTCCCCGACGCGCGCGTGGATGCGGAGCCGGTCGTCGAAGTGGGCGGGCTGCCGGTAGCGCACACGTGACTCGAGCACGAAGGACTCGAGGCCCTGCTCGCGGATCGCCGAATATCCGCCCGCGTACTCCGCTAGGTAGGCGACCCTCGCCACCTCGAACCAGATGAGGTAGTTGGCGTTGTGCGCCACCCCCTGGGCGTCGGTCTCCGCGAAGCGGACCGTCACGTCGGTGCTGAAGCGAAAACCGTCCACGCGCGTCACTCTACGGCCGTGGCTCACACGGTTCCCGACCTGGCGGCGCTCGTCCGCGAGCGCCAACCTTGCGTCGTCCTCACCGGCGCCGGCATCTCGACCGAGAGCGGCATTCCCGACTTTCGCTCGCCCGGCGGGATCTGGGCGGAGTACGACCCGATGGAGTACGCCACGATCGACGCCTTCCGGCGTGATCCGGTGAAGGTGTGGGAGTTCTACGCGCTCCGGTTCGAGCTGCTGACCACCGCCGAGCCGAATGCGGGACACCTCGCGCTCGCGGATCTGGAGCGCTGTGGGCTCGTAGCGGCGGTGGTGACGCAGAACATCGATGGACTGCACCAGCGCGCCGGGTCGCGCGAGGTGGTGGAGGTGCACGGCTCGATTCGCTCCGCGAGCTGCCTCGGGTGCGGAGAGCGGGTACCGCTGGAAGAGGTGGTGGCCGCGCTACGAGCTGTGCCGGCGCCGCTGTGCCCGTGCTGCGGGACCGTGCTCAAGCCGGACGTCGTCATGTTCGGGGAGCTGCTGCCGGCCGGCGCAATCGACCGCGCGATCGAACTCGTCCGCGGGGCCGGCCTGCTGCTGGTCGTCGGGTCGTCGCTCGAGGTGCACCCGGTGGCCGGGCTACCCGATGAGGCCGTTTCCGCCGGCGTGGCGCTGGCGATCCTGAACCGTGGGCCGACGCCGTTCGACCACCTGGCCTCGGTCCGGATCGACCGTGCGGCCGGCGAGACGCTTTCCGAGCTGGCCGAGGCGCTCGCCTAGGCTGCGGCGCGCTTGATGGTCTTCTCTTCGAGGAGCCGTCGGCAGTTCGAGCACACCTGACGCTCGACGTGGTACGGCACTCCGGCTCGTTGCCGGATCGCATGAACGGTGATCGCGGTGTGCTTGTGCCTGCGAAGCGTCATTACGTCCTCTCAGAGTAATGAGACGTTCGGTCGTCACTAGATGTTGTCGGCAAATGTCCACCAAAACTTCACACCCTTTTCGCACCGGTAGCATTCGGCTCGCGGTGCAAGCCCTCGCCGTCATCCCGGCGCTAGCCCTCAGCCTCCTGGTGGGCTGCGGCGGAGCAAAGAAGCAGCCCGACGTTCGGGCGGCCACCACGACCAAAGCCCGGACGTGCGCCGAGGGCTCTTTCCGGCGGCTCGGCACGTCGCGGCTGGCGTACGCGGCGATCGTGCGCTCCCGGGCCACGGTCTCCCGCCGCCCCGGCACTCGCGCCTTCGCCAGCTTCCGCAAGCTGAACGTCAATGGCGTCCCGACGATCTTCTCGATTCGTGGCGCGCTGGTTGACGCCAAGTGCAAGCCGAGGTCGTACCTCGTGCAGATCCCCAAACGGCCAAACGGCGTGACCGCCTGGGTGCCGGCCCGGCAGGTGAACGTCGAGAAGGTCTCGACCCGGATCCTCGTCGACCTGTCGGAGAAGCGGGTCACGCTCTACAAGGATGGGAAGAAGGTCCTGAGCTCGACGGCCGCGATCGGAGCGCCGGCCACGCCGACGCCCACCGGCCGCTTTTACGTCAACCAGAGGCTCATTCCCACGGACAAGGGCGGCCCGTTCGGCCCCGGCGCGGTCGGGGTCTCGGCGTTCTCGGATGTCCTGACCGGCTGGACGCAGGGCGGGCCGATCGCGATCCACGGGACCAACGCGCCGTGGTCGATCGGCAAGGCCGTCTCCAACGGCTGCATCCGCATTCCCAATCCCGTGCTGAGGAGGCTGTTCGACCAGGCGCTCAACGGCACGCCGGTCCTGATCCGCTACTAGTAACTAGGGGAGACGCACACGCGCCCAGACGCCGGCGTGATCCGAAGGCCACAGGCCCGAGAGCCGGTCGCCGGGCGCCTCACCCAAGATTCCCGCAGCGACGGCCCTGAAGCCGTTTCGCAACAGGACGTAGTCGATGCGGCTGTAAAACGGTCCGCCGACCTCGCGCAGGTCGTCGCCATGGCAGCAGGTGAGCCCGATGTCGGCCGGATGGGCTTGCGGCCACGCATCCTGAAACCCTTCGGCGAGCAGCTTGGCATGCGTCGGCGTCCCGGTCCCGTCCGCGCGGGAGTTCAGATCGCCGAGCAGGACTGTCGGCAGGCTCGTGCGCGTGGGGCCACCGGGCGCCACGAGCTCCTCCCCCTGCGCGACCTGCGACGTGTCGTCGAACGACTCGAGATGGGTGGTGATCACGCGGAAGGTCCGGCCGCCCACTGTCGCGTCTGCGAGCACCCAGCCGCGTTTCGCTATGACGAAGCCGCCGAAGAGGGGCGTCGTCGTCGAGTAGAGACCGGTACGCACTCGCCTGATCTTGATCTTCTTGTCGATCCGCACGAGCAACCCGTCGCGGATCGTGAGCCGGATGTCCCTGTTCGGCGGATCGCCGCTCGGCAGCTCCGCGTCCGTCGCGTTGCCGATCGCGAGGAAGCGATAGCGAAGCTTCCGGGCCGCGAGCGCCTTGCGCAACTCCTTCGCGTAGTCCAGCGCGACGGTGGTCGAGGGCGTCACCGTGAAGTCGGCCGGGGTCTGCGTTCGGTAGAGCGACAGCTCCTGGAAGCCGACGAAGTCCGGCCGCGCGCTCGCGATCTCTTTTGCGATCGCGCGTGCGCGGGTCGGAAAGTCGTTTGCCTGGACGTCGCCCCAGCCCTTCTCCACCGCGGAGAAGGCCTCGCGAGTCGACTTCGCCCGGACGATCGCGTCAAGGTTCGCCCCCAGATAGAGATTCCGCGTCATCACCCTGAGCGTGACGGGCGAGCGTTTGGCCTCTCCGGCCGAAGCGGCGAAACACGCGAGGAGCGCGACGAGAGCGGCAGCTCCTTTCACGCGGGGAGCGTAGGCACGACGCGCCGCCATCGCAACTGGCACGATAGGGCCATGGCTAGGCCCAGACAGAAGAACATCGTGGAACGGCTCACCGGAGCAGGCGAGGAGGCGATCCAGCGGATCGGCGGGGCACCCGGAGCGGACAAGGTGCTCGCGGCGCTCGGATCGTTGCCGAAGCGCGTCGACGAGCTGCAGCGGAGCGTGCGTGGGCTCGAGAAGCTCGAGAAGCGGCTCGGCACGATCGAGAAGCGGCTCGACAAGCTCGAGGGCAAGGGATCGTCGAGCTCGCGCAAGACCTCCTCGGCGAAGCGCTCCACAGCCGCGCGCAAGCGCAGCACCGGCAGCTGAAGGGCAGGCGTCCCGCTTCAGGTCGTACCGGTGCCAGGCACGGGTACGAAACGGGAACGCGTCTGTCACAGAACCAGCTAGCCGGGCACGCGGACGCGCAGCGCCTGCGGGACGACCTCGAAGCGCGCGGGGGTCGTTCCGGGCTGTTCGCCATCGAGCTGGATCGGGAGCGGCTCCGGTGCGTCCACGCTCACCTGCGCGCCGCGCAGCAGTTCGGCCCTCGGGTGGGGAAGATGCGTGCCGCGGAAGATCTTCGGCATCGTCATCACGAGATCCCGTTTCGAGATGTCCCCGATCAGCAGCACGTCGAACGTGCCGTCGTCCGGCTCGGCATCGGGAGCGATCTTCATCCCGCCGCCGATGTAAGGGCCGTTGGCCACGATGACGTCGTGCATCCGAGCGTGGCGCTTCTCGCCGTCCACAGAGACCTCGATCTCGTTGTTCGACCAGCGTGCGAATACCGCGAACGTCGCCCAGATGTACGAGACCTTCCCGCCGCACGCCTTGGAGGTGTCGTTGGCCCGCTGCGCGATTGCCCCGCTCATTCCGGCACTTGCCACGTTCGCGAAGAAGGACTCTCCTTCTCCACCGGACCAGAGCCTGTAGTTCGCACGGCCGAGGTCGATCGTGCGCGTCTCGCCCGAGAGCGCGACCTCGATGGCGCGGTCGGTCTTCCGCGGCAGGCCGAGCGAGCGGGCGAAGTCCCAGCCGGTCCCGCGCGGGATCATCGCGATCTCGACGCGGTCTCGGCCGGCGATCCCGTTCACGACCTCGTGTACCGATCCGTCACCGCCGACGACGACCAGCAGCTCCGCTCCTTCGTCTGCCGCGCGGTGCGCCAGTTCCGTCAGCTCACCGGGCGCGCGCGAGAAGAGCGCGTCTCCTATGAGCCCTGCCGCCGCCGCGCGCCGGGCGATCTCCGGCCAGCGCTTGCCGGTCGAGCCGTTCGCCGACGCCGGGTTGATGAGGAAGACGGTCTTGGTCAGTGCTTCTCGTCGGCCGTGACCGTCGCGAGCGCGACGCGCGTCATCCGGTCGACAGCCGCGCGCAGTTCCTCGTCGGTGATGCGCGTGAACTCTCCCTCGACGACGATGTCGCTCACGGTGAGGAGGCACCCCGACTGGACCCCGCGGAGCGCACCGACCGTGAAGAGCGCCGAGGCCTCCATCTCGACTGCGAGCACGCCCCGCTTCGACCAGCGCTCGTACTGGTTCCCGTCGGGGTTGTAGAAGACGTCACTCGAGACGATAGGCCCGACGTGCATCGACTGGCCCATGTGCTTGGCCGCGTGCACCGCTCCGTGGATGAGCTCCCAGCTCGCGGTCGGGCAGTGCGGTTCGTGCCCGACGAGGTGATCGGCGGTGCGGTCGTCGGCGACCGCGGACAGCGCGACGATCAGGTCGCCGAGCGCGTGATGGGCCTGGAGCCCACCGCACGTGCCGACGCGGAGCAGCTTCTTCACGCCGATTTGGATCAGCTCTTCGAAAACGATCGTCGCGCCCGGGCAGCCCATGCCTGTGCCCTGCACCGAGACCGGCTTGCCCTCGTAGGTGCCCGTGTAACCGAGGAGACCGCGTTCGGAGTTTTTTTCGACCGGGTTGTCGAAATAGGTCTCCGCGATGTACTTCGCGCGAAGAGGATCGCCGGGCAGTAGGCAAGCCTCGGCGTACTCCCCCGGCTCGGCTCGAATGTGGATCGGCATGAGGGCGCAACCCTAACCCGTGCGACTATTGGGACAGTGAAAGGTGCGATCGAGCCCCGGCTCGAGCAGATCCTCGAGTTCTGCGCCGAGGACCCCGTGGAGCGCGTCTTCCTCGAGGACGTCGCCCGGCGGCGGCTGGGGCGGTTCAGCGCCTTCGCCGACAACCGCCGGTTAACCGCTCTCTGCCACGTCGGCGCGAACGTCGTCCCTTCCGGCGCGGATTGCGGGCGCTTCGCGCAGGCCGCCTCCCGTGGCCGCGCCCGGATGATCATCGGCGACGAGCGCGCGGTAGACGAGCTCTGGGACGACCTCTCCGGGCTCATGCCGGCGCCGCGCAACGATCGTCCGGGGCAGCCGGTGTACGCGATTTCCGAGCCGCCGCCTCCCGGAGACTCGGGCCTGCGCCCGGCGACCGGCAAGGACTTCTCGCTGCTGCTGCCCGCGTGCGCGGCCGCGCACGCGGAGGAGATCGGGATCGATCCCATGGCGCGCGATCCAGAAGGCTTCCGGTGGCGCACGAGCTCACAGATCGAGGAGGGACGCTCGTGGCTCTGGGTCGAGCGGGGGACGATCCTCTTCAAGGCCGAAGCGTCGGCGTGGACGCCGGGTGCGATCCAGATTCAGCAGGTGTGGGTCGATACGCCTGCGCGTAACAAGGGCTATGCGCGGCGCGGAATGCGCGATTTGTGCCGACTGCTGCTCGAGCGCGTGCCGACCGTCTGCCTCTTCGTGCGCCCCGAGAACGCGCCGGCGATCCGCGTCTACGAGGCGATCGGGATGCTGCGCCACGGCTTCTACCGGTCCCTGATCTTTTGATTCGCTTCCTGCGGCTCGCGTTCGGTCTGTGGTTGCTCCGCTGGCTAGCCCAGCAGCTCGCGTCGTATGTCACAAGGCACCGGCCCCGCCCCCAAATGGGTGATGAAGACTCCCCCGTAGCGGCGCCGAAGAAGGGAGCGTGAAGCCCCGCATCACTGCGGCTGCGGGACTCGCTGTGGCGCTCGTCGCTGTGAGTTCTTCGGTCCTCCTCATGGGTGGGAACAGCAACGCTGCTGTCAGCCACACGTGCTCGGCGACCGACCGGCAATTCCTCGGCGCCGCGCAGCTGAACATGGCCGCCCTCGGAACGCTCTCGCAGGACTACCTGCAAGGTGACGCGGAGGCCGATGACGTGATCCTGCAGGCCGACTCCGCCGTCACGAGCCTGCTCAACACGAATCCGAGTGATCCGTCGCTGTCGAAGACGCGGACGATCCTTCGCGCGATGTTCCTGAACTACGGTCGAGCAATCAGGGCCGACAAGAAGCACCGCGATCCGGGCAAGTACATCTACCGGGCCTACGGTCTCGCGAATTTCGCGCACGACGTCTTGTCCAAAGCAAGGCCGGCGCTGGCCAAGCGCGGCTGCGACGTCTCGCCCCTTTTGTAGTCGCGCGAAAGCTTCGCTTTCGCGCGAAGGTGAGGTGCGGCGCTTCGCGCGGAACGTGCGCGGGCGGAGCCCGCGCACTCGTATTTGGT
>JBBRZA010000006.1:0-70377 GCA_038237145.1 Gaiellales bacterium | reverse complement strand
GGAAGTTGACCATGTTCATGATCGCCACGATCCAGAGGACGGACAGCGGCATCCCGACCCAGTCCGGCAGCGTGTGGATGCCGATGACCGGGAACGTGAAGCGGTGCACCCAGATCCCGAAGCCCACCGGGATCGCAGCCGCCGCAATCTGGCCGCCGAGCTTCTCCCACCAGCGCAGCCCGCGAAAGTCGTCGATCGCGCCGACAGTCGTCGCAACGGCGGCGCCGAGCAACAACCCGCGCGTCTCGCCGGAGAGGTCGAGAAACGCAAGCGACGGAACGAAGATCCCGAAGAAGAGCGCTAAACCACCGAGCCGGGGCACCGTGCTGCGGTTAAGGCGCCGGCCCTCCGGCCGGTCGACAGCGCCCAGCAGCCGAGCCATGCCACCGACTGCCGGGGTCAGCAGCACGACGATTGCCGCGGCGAGCAGCGCACCCCAGACGACCTCCAGGTGATCGGCGAGCGTGTGCAGCATCTCTACTTCGTGCCGTAGAGCCGGTCGCCCGCGTCACCGAGCCCGGGCACGATGAAGCCACGCTCGTTCAGGCCGCGGTCGATCGCAGCGACGACGATCTGCACATCGGGATGGTCGGTCGTGATCTTCTCGATGCCTTCGGGCGCCGCGATGATTGCGATCAGCCGGACGGACGTCGCACCCGCGTCCTTGACAGTCTTGATTGCAGCCGCGGTCGAGTTGCCCGTCGCCAGCATCGGGTCGAGCAGGATCACGTCGCGCTCGGCGACGTCGGCCGGAAGCTTCGCGTAGTACTCGACGGGCTCGAGGGTCTCCTCGTCGCGATACATGCCGATGAAGCCGACCCGCGCGCTCGAGATGAGCGAGAGCACACCGTCCAGCATGCCCACGCCGGCGCGCAGAATCGGGCAGACGGCGACCTTCTTGCCGCTGATGTGCGGGAACTGTCCCACCTCGAGCGGCGTCTCTACCTCGACGTCCTCGGTCGGCAGGTCCTTCGTCGCCTCGTAGGTCAACAGGAGCGTGATCTCGTTCACGAGCTTGCGGAAGTGAACGGTCGGAGTGTTCTTGTCGCGAAGGTAGGAGAGCTTGTGCTGGACGAGCGGATGCTTGACCTCGACGACGCCGCCTGTGCGTACGACCGTCATGGTCACTGTGTCACGTAGGTTGTCCAGCCGCGGAAGCCCGGGTAGAGCGGTCGCTTCGCGCACAGCGCCTCCGCGCGGGATCGCAGCCCGTCGAGGTCGGGAGACTCGCCGAGGGCTTCGACGATGATGCGGCCGATCTCCTGGAAGTCGCCGTCGTCCATCCCGCGCATCGTTGCCGCGGGCGTTCCGATCCTGATGCCGCTCGCGACGGTCGGGGGCCGCTCGTCGAACGGGACCGTATTGCGATTCACGGTCAGCTTCACCTCGTCCAACCGCTCCTCCGCGTCTTTGCCCGTCCAGTCGGTGGAGCGCAGGTCGAGCTGCAGGAGGTGCGTGTCGGTGCCGCCGGTCAGGACGTCCAGCCCTCCCTCCATGAGCGTGTCCGAGAGCGTGTCCGCATTGCGCCTGACCTGCGACTGATAGTCGCGAAAGGCCTCCGTAGCGGCGATCTTGAAGCACGTGGCCTTGGCCGCGATCGTGTGCTCGAGGGGGCCGCCTTGCATGCCGGGGAACACCGCGCGGTCTACGGCCTGTGCGTGCTCCGCGGCGCAGAGGATGAAGCCCGAACGCGGACCGGCGAGCGTCTTGTGCGTCGTCGAGGTGACGAAGTCGCAGTGCTCCACGGGGTTCGGGTGTAGGCCCGCCGCGACGAGGCCTGCGAAGTGGGCCATGTCGCAGAGCAATAGCGCCCCGACGTCGTCTGCGATCTCGCGGAACTTCGCCGTATCGACTGTGCGCGGATACGCGGAGCCGCCGCAGACGATCAGCCTCGGCCGTGCCTGCCTCGCTCTCTCCAGCACCTCGTCGTAGTCGACGACATTCGTCTTCCGCGAGACCCCGTAGTGGGCAATCGTGTACAGCCGTCCGGAGAAGTTGACCCTGAGCCCGTGCGTCAAATGGCCGCCGTGCGCGAGCTCGAGCGAGAGGATCATGTCACCCGGCTTCAGAACCGCCATGTACACGGCCATGTTCGTCTGCGCGCCTGCGTGCGGCTGGACATTCGCGTGGTCGGCGCCGAAGAGCTCCTTCGCGCGGTCGATCGCGAGCTGCTCGATCTCGTCCACGACCTCGCAGCCGCCGTAATAGCGCTTGCCTGGGTAGCCCTCCGCGTACTTGTTCGTCGGCGTCGAGCCGACTGCCTCCATGATCGCCGGCCAGGTGAAGTTCTCGGAGGCGATGAGCTCGATCTGGTTCCGCTGGCGCTCGACCTCGCGGCCCAGCAGGTCCGCGATCTCCGGGTCGAGCTGGTCGAGCCCGGAAGTGGTCAGCTGCTGAAAGGTCTGCTGCGCGACGGCCATGAACTCTCCTCTCCCGGGGTCAACCTGATCGTACTGCCGCGCCCAGTCGACGCAGAGCCTGCTCCGCGGGCAGCGCTCCCTCCCGAAGAACACGCGGCTCAGGGCCGGTGAGATCGATCACCGTCGACGGGCTGCCGGGCAGCTCGCCGCCGTCCACCAGCGCCCCTGCGCCCTCCCGGATCTCCTCAGGTACCTCGTCGAGCCGCTTCGGATCGCGGCCGCCGGGATGGTTCGCGCTGGTTGCGGCGACGGCGCCGACGCGCTCGAGAACTTGGGCACCCGGCCCGTCGAAAGCGGGGACCCGAACGCCAATCGCCTCCGGGTTCGTTCCCGTGAGCCAGCGAAAGCGGCGGGCGGGATTCGGGAGGATGAGCGTCACCGGGCCGGGTAGCAGCAACCGCGCCAGCGACGCCACGCGGCCCCTGAGCTCCGGTACACACTCGAGCAGGTAGTCGAGGTCCCAGGCGACGAGCGCGCTCGGGTCGGTTTCAGCTCTGCCCTTCAATTTGTAGAGACGCTGTACCGCTTCCTCCTGCCTGGGGTCCGCAGCCAGCCCGTACACCGTGTCGAACGGCATGACGACCAGCTCGCCCTCGCGCAGGGCCTCGACGGCATCGGTCATCGTCGTCCCTCGACCACGCGGTCTTCCTCGGCCAGGTCCGGAGTGATCGTGATGTCCGCGTAGCCAAGGGACGCCAGGGCGTCGGCGACGTGGTCCGCCTGACCGTCTCCGACCTCGAACACGAGCAGTCGCGTGCTCGCAAGCCGGGCGATCTCCTCGTGGATCCCTTCGCCGACGAGGGCGTCGCGCGGCTCCCAGTCACGGATCTCCGGTTGCAGCGACTCCCATTCGTCGGCCGGGACGTACGGCGGGTTCGAGACGACGAGATCCCAGCCTTCCGCAGCGGCCTCGAGGTCGCCTTCGCGAACCTCGATGTGCAGGTCGAGTCGCTCCGCGTTCTCGCGAGCGAGCGCGACGGCATCCGCCGCCGAGTCGACGGCGGTCACGCGAGCGTCGGGACGCTCGTCCGCAATCGCCAGGGCGATCGCGCCCGAGCCGGTGCCGAGATCGAGCACGCGCGGCTCCGGCTCGTCACGGAGCAGCGCAAGACAGCGTTCTACGACGATCTCCGTCTCGGGGCGCGGGACGAGCGCGCGCGCGTCCGTGTTCAGCACCAGCCTTCGGAAACCCCACTCGCCCACGACGTATGCCAACGGCTCGCGCTGCCTACGACGTTCGAGCAGTGCGTCGAACTCATCAGGGACGTCCTGGTCGCGCCGTTCGTGCACGCCCGTACGCGAGGTTCCGAGGACGTGCGCGAGGAGCAGTTCCGCGTCGACACGTGGAGTATCGACACCTGCCTCCGCGAGCCGCTGCTCTGCGAAACCGAGCGCTTCCCCGACCGTCACTGTTCGAGCGCGCGCCGGCGTTCCTCGGCGCCGAGCGCCTCGGTGAACTGGTCGAGCTCCCCCTGCAGGACCTTGTCGAGCTGATGCACCGTGAGCTTGATGCGGTGGTCCGTGATCCGGTTCTCGGCGTAGTTGTACGTGCGGATCTTTTCCGCGCGCTCGCCCGAGCCGATCTGGGAGCGGCGGGTTGCGTCGAGCTCGGCGCGCTGTTTCTCGCGCTCGTGCTCGTAAAGGCGCGCGCGCAAGACGCGAAGTGCCTTCTGCCGGTTCTGCAACTGGCTCTTCTCGTCCTGCATCGCGACGACCAAGCCGGTTGGAAGATGCGTTATGCGGACCGCCGAGTCCGTCGTGTTCACGCTCTGCCCGCCGGGGCCGGTCGAGCGGTAGACGTCGATCTTCAGGTCGTTCGGATCGACCTCGATCTCGACCTCCTCGGCCTCGGGCATGACTGCGACGGTGGCCGTCGACGTGTGGACGCGCCCCTGCGACTCCGTCTCGGGCACGCGCTGGACACGGTGCGTCCCGCCCTCCCACTTGAACACGGAGTACGCGCCCTCGCCCTTGATCCCGAACGTGATCTCCTTGAAACCGCCCGCTTCGTTCGGGCTCGAGCCGAGGTGCTCGACGCCGAAGCCGCGACGTTCTGCGTAGCGCGTCAAGGCGCGGTGGAGGTCGGCCGCCCAAAGAGCGGCCTCGTCGCCGCCGACGCCCTGACGGATCTCGATGATGACGTTCTTGCTGTCTGCGGGGTCTGTCTCGACGAGCGCGACCTTCAGCTCCTCCTCGAGCGAGACCAGCCGTTCCTGGAGCTCCGCCACGAGCTCGCGCAGATCGCTGTCTTCGAGAGCGTCATCCAGATCGGCGCGCGCCTCGCGCCAGCGCTGGGCGAGCCGATAGGGGCCTTCCAGCTCCTTCAGCTTGCGCCCCGCGTCGGCGACCTCGCGGTGGTCGTTGTAGACGGCAGGGTCGGACATGCGCTCCTGCGCCTCACGGTAGGAGCGTTCGACCTCGTCGAGAAGGGGTTCGATAGTGCCGGCCATCGCCGGGGTTAGGTTAGCCCTGGAGTCGCGACGTGATGCTGATTTCCGGGACGCCCGCTAGCGCTTTCGAGACGGGGCAGTTCTCTTTCGCCTGCTCCGCTGCGTGTTTGAAGGCGGCTTCGTCCATACCCGGGACGCGTCCGGCGACGTCGAGCACGATCTTCGTGATGCCCTCGCCCGGCTGGAACGTGACGGTGGCCGAGGTCTTCAGCTCTTCCGGGGCATGACCCTCCTTGGCCAAGCCACCGGACAACGCCATCGAGAAACACGACGCGTGCGCGGCCGCGATCAATTCTTCCGGGCTCGTCAGGCCGTTCGGCTCCTCGGAGCGTGCCGCCCAGCTCACATCAAGGCCACCGAACGCGCCGCTCGTCACGGAGTCGATCCGGCCGCTCCCGCTCATCAGGTCTGCGTGCCAGGTCACCTCGGCTTTGCGATCAGTCGCCATCAGCTTCCTCCTTCGAGTTGTGCGTTGACGGTCACCTTTGCGCTCGCCTCGATCAGCGCTGAAAGAGTGCACCCCTTGCTGGCGACCTCCGCGACTTGCTGGAGGGCGGCCTCGTCTATCCCTGTTACACGCGCGCGCGCGAGGAGCTCGGACGCGACGATCCGGTGCGAGCCGTCCTCGACCTGGTCGAGCGTCACGACGGCACGGACGTCGAGGTGATCCGGTGCAGAGCCCTTGGCGGCGAGCTCGCCCGCAAGAGACATGGCGTAACAGGCAGCGTGCGCGGCGGCGAGCAGTTCCTCCGGGCTCGTCTTGCCATCCGGCTTCTCGACGCGAGTCGCCAGCGAGTACGGCAAGTCCGTGAATGCTCCCGTTGCGCCGCTGATCGAGCCGCTGCCGCGCGCGACGTTTCCTTCCCAGGTGACCTGCGCCTCACGCTGGACCCGAGGCATCAGGCCATTACTTCGACTTTGCGCTCGTTTGGATCGTTGGTCTCGAGCAACAGGACTTCCTTCAGCGCGCGAATCGACACCTCGATCTGGTCGAGCGACGGCTCGCGCGTCGTCAGCCGTTGCAGCCACATGCCGGGCGCCAACAGCGACATCAAGACCCTGTTGTCCTGATGCTTTCCCGCAAAGCGGATCAGCTCATAGGCGATTCCCGCGATCACCGGCAGCAGGAGGATTCGCGTGGCGATCAGCCAGTACCAGTGCGGGCGCCCGAAGAATGCAAACACGAAGATCGCGATCACCATCACCCAGAGCAGAAACGCAGTCCCACAGCGCGGATGGATCTGGCTGAAGCGCTGCACGATCTCGGGCTTCAGTTCCTCCCCTGCTTCGTAGGCGTTGATCGCTTTATGCTCTGCCGCGTGATACTGGAAGACGCGCCGCAGGTCCGGGAACAGCGAGATCAGCGACAGATAGAGCACGAAGATCGTCACGCGGATCCCGCCTTCGACGATCACGAACCAGCCGGCCTTGATCCCGATCCAGTCGGTGATGAGCGCCGGCGAGACCTTGAAGAGCAGGACCGCGAACCCGATTGCGATCGCGAACGCGAAGATGAGCTGCGCACGTGTGAGCTCGGTGCTGACCTCCTCACCCTCTTCGCCCTCCTTCACATCCGCCGCGGCTGCGTAGTTCGCCGAGATGGCGAGCGCGCGAAAGCCGATCGCGAGGGACTCGCCGAGCGCTACGACACCGCGGATCACCGGCAGCCGGAAGATCCAGTGCCGGGCCATCGGCGACTTGATCGGCTGGTGGACCTCGGCGATGTCTCCGTCGGGCTTGCGGACGGCGACCGCCCAGTTCGATGCGCCGCGCATCATCACGCCCTCCAGGACGGCCTGTCCCCCGACGTTTGCCACTGGTGCTAGCTAGCCGCGGCTAGCGCCGCCGGCCTTCTCGAGCCGGCGCTGGAAGCGCTCGACGCGTCCGCCCGTGTCGACCAGCTTCTGCTTGCCCGTGTAGAACGGGTGACAGTTGGAGCAGATCTCGACGTGGAGCTCGGGCTTAGTGGAACGCGTCTGAAACGTGTTCCCGCAGGAGCACGTCACGGTCGCGAGGACGTATTCGGGGTGGATCTCAGGCTTCATCCGAGTCCAGGATAGCAGCGGCTGTTTTGGGTGCGACGTTGCCTCCCGAGACGACCGCAGCGACTGTCTGGCCGCGTTCGGGCACGACCGCGCCGGAGAGCAAAGCCGCCGCAGTTGCGGCTCCGGCCACCTCGCACGCGAGCTTCATCCGGCCGTACATGAAGCGAAAAGCCTCCCTGAGGGCGTCCTCGGTGACGAGCACGGACTCGACTCCGAGCTCCGTGCAGACGCGCACGCAGTTCGCCCCCGCGTACGGTCCGTTGAGGCCGTCGGCGATCGACTTCGCCTCGACGGTGACCGGCTCGCCGGCCTTCAGGCTCTCGTGTAGTGCGGGGGAACGCTCCGGCTCGACCGCGATCACACGCGCGTCCGGTCTCATCGCTTTGACGGCGGTGGCAATCCCCGAGATCAGACCGCCGCCTCCCACCTGGACGAGGACGATGTCCGCCTCGGGCGCATCCTCGATCATCTCGAGGCCGACGGTTCCCTGGCCTGCCATCACGTACGGATCGTCGTACGGATGGACGAGCGTGCGGCCGGTCGACTCCATCAACTCCTGGAGCCGCTCGAACGCCGCCGGAATGTCTGCCGCCTCGGTGTCGATCGTTGCGCCGTAGCCGCGTGCCGCGGCAATCTTCATCGGGCTTGCGGTCTGCCACATGACGACGAGGGCGTCGATGCCCTCCACCGCCGACGCGTAGGCGAGCGCCTGCGCATGGTTCCCTGCAGAGATCGAGATGACGCCACGCTTCTTCTCGTCGTCGGTGAGCGTCGCGAGCTTGTTCAACACGCCGCGCGGCTTGAACGCTCCCGTCCGCTGGAAGAGCTCCGCCTTGAACCGAACGTCGGCGCCGACCTGCTCCGACAGCGTGGCCGAGCGAAGCAGCGGGGTGCGGTGCAGCCTGTCGCCGATCCGCTCGCGAGCACGGTAGACGTCGTCGAGCGAAATCAGGGAGCTTGTCGTAGCCATCGCTAGATCGTACTTCGAAGGCGTTAGAGCAGCCGGCCAACGCGTTCGCCAACCAGGACGGCCAGCATGCCAATGCCCACACTCGCTGTCGCGTTGAGCAAGGCAAGGCCGAGGGCCTTTTCTTCGACGAGGCTGTACGTCTCCTGCGCAAAAGTCGAGAACGTCGTGTACGCGCCGCAGAACCCGACGACGAGCCCGATCCGCAGCCAGTGAGGTGCGTGGTGCCGGTCGACGAGAGCGGCGATCAACAAGCCGACGAGAAAGCAGCCGGACAGGTTGATGGTGAACGTGCTCCAGGGAAACAGTGAGATCGATCGCCGTTCGATGGCGACGTCCAATACGTAGCGAGCGAGCGTTCCGAGTGAACCGCCCGCCGCGACTGCGGCGATGGTTGCCATGCTGGCTCCTTCCGTTCGCAGGAGCCATCAGCCGTTGCTGGCGGTTGAAGGCGGGCCCCATCGCCGCTAGCCGGAAATCTATCTAGCTAGTACTTGCCTTTGCCGCAGCCCGCAAGCACGAAGGGCGCCGCGGCCGCGAGCAAGAGTGTCAGTCGTCTTCGCATGTGACTCCTACTCTGCAAACGGGCAGACGGTTTCGTATCACCGGCGTCACGGTTTCGTACCCGTGCCTGGCACCGGTACGTTTCCGGAGGAGCGTCGCCTCAGATCAGCTTGTACTCGGGGCCGCTGCCGCCTTCGGGCGGGGTGAGGCGCCCGCCTTTGGCGGTGATCGCGCCGCACTGGACGCAGTTCGACGGCGTGACGTCGACGCCCGTCTCCGTGGCCTCGTAGACCTGCGCCGGGCACATTCGTTCCCAGAGCTCCGCGACGTCTTGCGGGACTTCACGCTGAATCACGATGTGGTTCGGTTGGTCGTCGCGCGTCTTGTTCCCCGACGCGAAGACGGACGAGAGCTTGTCGAACGTGAGCTTGCCGTCCGGTGCCGGGTAGCTCTTCGCGCGATCGGTTCGGAGCAGCTCGAAGTCGGCATCCCGTTCGAGCTGCAGGTCCCGCGGCGGGAAGCGGCCCTTCGTGGCCGTCATCGCCCCTGCGAGCGCGCCGCCGACGAGGAACCCGCGGCCGAACGCCGGGCGCATGTTGCGCACCTCGTACAGGTCCTTCCACACGAAACTCTGCTTCAGCGCGTCGTCGTACACCGAGAGCGCGCCTGGAGTCGCCGGCGTCTGCCCGCGTTGTAGAGCTGCGAATGCAGCTTCGGCCGCGAGCGAGCCGGACTCGATCGCGTAGTGGATCCCCTTCAGAGCCGGGACGTTCACCAGCCCCGCGCCGTCGCCGCAGATCAGCAAGCCGGGCGCGTGCAGTTGCTTCGGCAGCGCGAGGAAGCCGCCTTCGGGAATCGTCTTGGCACCCCACTCGACACGCTCGCCGCCCTCGAGCAGCTTGCGCACGAGCGGATGCGTCTTCAGCTCCTGCAGCACGTCGTGGACGGAAAGCGCGACGTCGCGGTAATCGAGGCCGACGACCATCCCAAGCGTGAGCATGTCCTCGCCCATCGGGTAGATGAACGAGCCGCCGAACTCCCTGTACTGCGCGCCGGGCCGTAACGGCCAGCCCATCGTGTGGATCACGCGATCGAGCGGGCGCTTGATCTTCCAGACCTCTTTCACGCCGAGCGCCCAGACCTGTGGGTTCTCACCGGCGAGGCCGAAGCGGTCGAGCGCGACGCTCGTCAAATGTCCTTGCGTCCCTTCGGCGAGGACGGTGACCTTCGCGACCAGATCCGCGCCGGGCTCGAAGTTTCCGAGCGGCTGACCATCGCGTCCGCGCCCCTTGTCGCCGGTCCTGACGCCGCGTGCCCTGCCGTCCGAGACGAGGAGCTTCTCCGCCGCCGTCTCGGGCAGGAGCATCGCGCCTGCGTCCTCCGCCTGCTCGGCGAGCCATCGGCCGAGTCGGGATAGCGATGCGACGTAGTTGCCCTCGTTCTTCATCGTCGGCGGCGCCGGAATGCGCAGCGCGTTGTTCTTCGTCAGGAAATAGACGGACTCGTGCTCGACGGGACCGTAGAACGGCATCTCGTCGATGCGTTTGCGCCCCTTGAAGAGACGGCGCAACGCACGCGGGTTGACGACGGCGCCGGAGAGGAGATGCGAGCCGGCCTGCTTGCCCTTCTCCAGGATCGCAACCGGAACCTCGCCCAGCCGGTCGCGGATTTCGGGCGCATCCTCGAGCAGTTGACCGAGACGAATCGCGCACGCGAGCCCAGCCGGGCCGGCGCCGACGATCAGGACACCCACTTCGATCCGCTCGTCCTGCGGATCGCTCGGCGCGACGACGTAGTCCGCGGCCCGAAACGGAGGCGGAAAGTCTGCCGGCTTGGTCATCCGGCCTTGCGCGCTCTGACGAGTTCGGTCAGCTTCGGCACGACTTCGTGCACGTCGCCGACGACGCCGAGATCCGAGAACTCGAAGATCGGCGCATTCGTGTCCTTGTTGATCGCGACGATCACCCCCGAGCTCTGCATGCCGACCTTGTGCTGGATCGCGCCGGAGATGCCGCAGGCGATGTACAGCTTCGGCGACACCGTTTTACCGGTCTGACCAACCTGGGTCGAGTACGGATACCAGCCAGCGTCGACGACTGCGCGGGTCGCGCCGACCGCCCCGCCCAGCGCCTTCGCGAGCTCTTCCACCAGCGTGAAGTTCTCGGGACCGCCGAGCCCGCGCCCGCCGGCGACGATGACCGGTGCGTCCTCGATCGACGGCCCTTCGCTCTCCTCGTGCGCCTGGTCGACCATCCGCGCCGATGTCGAAAAGTCTTCGAGCGCCACCGCTGCATCCTCCACTTCCGCGGAGCCGCCGGTGGCGTTCGGGTCGAACGAGCCGGAACGGAAGAGCGCTATCCGCGGCTCGGACTTCCAGCCGACGTCCACGTAGACGGAATCCTGCAGCGCGGGGCGCTTGCCGACCAGCTTGCCGTCCTGCTGCACGAGGTGGCTGAGGTCCCAGTTGAGGCCGGCGTCGAGCCGCGCGGCCAGCCCTGCGGCTACATCTGCGGCGAGCACCGAGTTGCCGAACAGCACCGTGTCGATTCCTTTGTCGCGCACGAGTTGCGCGAGCACGTCGACCCGAGGCTGCGGCAGCGGCGCCTCGAGTTGCGGGTCGTCGGCGACGTAGAGCTTGGCGGCGCCGAACTCTCCTGCCTGGTCGGCGAACGCGCGGACACCCGAGCCGATGACGACGCCCGCGACCTCACCGTCGCCGAGCGTCACCGCTTTCGCGAGCACGCCGAGCGACCCCTTCAGCAACTCGTCACCATGGTGCTCGAGAAAGACCAGTGTGCTCATACGAGACGCTTCTCCGCGAGGAAGTCGAGGATCGCCTGCGCTGCGTTGCCGTCGTCTTCGATCTTCTTCGAGTCGGCGCGCGCGGGTGGATCGTTCAACGCGTAGACCTCGGTGCGCGAGCCTTGCTCGCCGGCGCGGTCTTCCTCGACGCCGAGATCCGAGAGCGACACGGTCTCCTGCGGCTTTGACTTCGCGCCCATGATCCCCTTGAGCGACGGATACCGCGGCTCGTTGATCGCGTCCGACACGGCGACAACGGCCGGCAATGGGGCTTCGATCACGTCGTAGCCGAACTCCGTCTGACGCTTGACGGTCAGCTTCCCGTCGGCGTGCGTGACTTCCGCCGCCTGCGACACGACCGGAAGACGCAGTCGGTCCGCAACCGCCGCCCACAACACCGCGCCGTCCGAGTCGCCGGCCTGCTGCCCGAACAGGATCAGGTCGGCGCTCTCGCGCTCGAGCGCCTTCGCCAGTGCATAGCTCGTCGCGACGAGATCGGATCCGGCGGCCGTCTCGTCGCTGACGAGGACTGCCCGGTCCGCGCCCATCGCCAGAGCCTTGCGCAACGCGTCCTGCGCCTTTTCTGGCCCCATCGAGACAAGGACGACTTCGCCCTCGCCGGTCGCGTCCTTCAGCCGGAGGGCCTCCTCGACGGCATTGGCGTCGAAGGCGTTCAGGGCACCCTCGCCCGAGCGGTCGAGCCGCTTGGTTCCTGGGTCGATCCGGCTGTTTCCCTCGGGAACCTGCTTGATGCAGACGGCGATCTTCATTCGAGGCACGACTCTACTGAGGTGACTTGGGGCGAGACGCCTGCTACCGTCTCACCCTTCGAGCGCGAACCGGAGCGCCCGTCTTCTTATGAGACGCCACCGGACGACAGCCCGAGGGGTTCTCTTCCTCGCCGCCACGATCGGCCTCGCCGTCGGCTCCGCCGTGGCTCTGGCCGCGAACAAGGTTCCGGAGCACATCATCTTTCCCGTCGTCGGCAAGGTCCAGTACATCGACGACTTCGGCGCACCCCGAGGTGGTGGACTGCATCAGGGGAACGACCTCATGGCCGCAAAGAAGTCACCTGCAGTCGCCGCGGAAGCAGGCAAGGTGAAGTACTGGACGACGTCAGGCGCGGCCGGCTGCATGCTCTACCTCTACGGCGAGAGCGGCACGACGTACCTCTACATCCACCTGAACAACGACCTCACGCTGCGGAACGACAACCGCGGCAAGTGCGTGAACGGGACCGCGTACGCGGTGAAGAACGGCGCCAAGGTCGCGGCCGGTCAGCAGATCGCGTACGTCGGCGATTCGGGGGATGCGAACGGCGGAGGCTCGCATCTGCATTTCGAGGTGCATCCCGGCGGCGGCAAGGCCGTGAGCCCGTATCCGTATCTGCAGAAGGCCTACCGGCTGTTGTTCACCGCGAAGCCAGGGACGCCGTTTTCGCTCACGCTGACCGGCACAGTCGTCTCGGCGACCACCGACCGGCTCGTCGTGAACGTCTCGACGTCGCAAGCGTGGCCGTCGGGGCTCACGCTGACGAAGCTGAACCGGACGATCGCTCTGACCGTCCCCGAGGCGACCGTGGTGCAGAGCCTGAACCCGAGCGGCGCATTGCGAACGGTCACGAGCCTCACGCTCGCAGAGAAGGGCGAGAGGGTCGTCGTGTGGACGCAGCCTGCGCCTGCGACGCTCAAGGCCCAGCGCGCCGACGACGGCGTCCTCAGCTCAGCACTGATTCAGCTGGGCTAGGAGGTCTAACGCCCGACGAAGTTCGGCTGACGCTTCTCGACGAAGGCGGCCAGGCCTTCCTTTGCGTCCTCGCTGGAGAAGAGCTCGCCGAACATCTCGCCCTCGGCGCCGAGATTCGCCCCGTGGTGTCCACCGAGCGCGCGGTTCGCCAGGTCCTTCATCAGCTTGAGTGCGATCGGACTCTTCGAAGCTAGCAGCGTGCCGACCTCGCGCGCCTTGTCGAGGACCGGATCGTAGATGGCGTTGACGAGCCCGATGCGCAACGCCTCCTCCGCGTCGACGATGCGGCCCGTGAAGATCAGCTCCTTGGCGACGCCGAGACCACTCAGGCGCGCGAGACGCTGTGTCCCGCCCCAGCCGGGGATGATTCCGAGACTGACCTCGGGCTGACCGAGCTTGGCCGACGACGCTGCGTAGCGGAGGTCGCACGCGATCGCGAACTCGCAGCCGCCGCCGAGCGCAAAGCCGTTGATCGCGGCAATGGTCGGCTTGGGCATCGTCTCGAGCAAGCGTCCGGTTTCGTGCCCGAGCGCTCCCCACTGCTTCGCCTGATGGACGTCGAGGCCGCTCATGTACTTGATGTCGGCGCCCGCGACGAACGCCTTCTCGCCGGCGCCGGTCAGGATCACGACGCGCGCCGCGTCATCGTCCGCGAGCTCGCGCAGGCGGTCGCGCAACTCGGTGAGCGTCGCCACGTCGAGTGCGTTCATCGCTTCCTGACGGTCGATCGTCACGATCGCGACCGCCTCTTCCCGTTCGACTCGGATCAAACGGGGACTTTGCCTTTGAGAAAGTCGATGATCTCCGTCGTCGGCGCGCCGGGGGTGAAGACCTCGGCCACGCCTTGCTGCTTCAGTTCCTCGGAGTCCTCTTTCGGGATCGTCCCGCCAACTACGACGAGCACGTCCTCGGCGCCGTTCTCTTTCAGCCCGTCGAGGATCCGCGGGACGAGCGTCATGTGCGCACCCGAGAGGATGGAGATGCCGACAGCATCGGCGTCCTCCTGAATCGCCGTCTCGACGATCTGCTCCGGAGTCTGGTGGAGGCCCGTGTAGATCACCTCCATGCCGGCATCGCGCAGCGCACGCGCGATGATCTTCGCGCCGCGATCGTGCCCGTCGAGACCGGGCTTCGCGATCACGACTCGGATCTTTTTCGCCACGCCCCGCAGTTTACGGCCGCTCTTGGAATCAGGTATGGACTCGTACGAACTTCAGCGTCCATGCGACGGTCTCGACGAGGCGCCCCTTCTGAGGCGAACCGTAGATCTTGCGCCGATTCCGCGTTACGCGCAGATTGATTCGGGCGAGTTTGTGCTCCATCAGCGTTTCCTTGGGCAGTCGCACGAGGTTCAACGGCGGACCGAGCCTGCGGCGCCTCACGTCCGCCGGCTCGAGCGGACAATCGGCGGTTGCAAGCCGAACGTTCGCGACTCCCTTGAACGCGACGAAGCCCGGCCGCGGGCTCGCAGCGTGGACGGTCGCCCCGGTGAACGCACGACTGGTCTGGGCACAGTCGGCGATCTTGCTAGAGCCGACGCCGCCGCACACTTCCTCAGTCGTGTTGGCGCCCGCGAGGGTCACCTTCCCAAGGATCCCACGCACGTCTACTGGCAGCACGCGGCCGCCCGCGACGCGCACGATGACGGACTTTCTCGTGCGGAAGGTCGCGGTGCGGATCCCTTCCGAGGTCTCCGTGCGCCGGCAGTCACCGCTGACCACAGGAGCGGCAGTGACGGACCACTCCTGATGGGCGGTCCCGACGATCATGAGCCGAAACAGAGTCGGCGCCGGCGCGGCAGAGGCATGCGCCGCCGCGCTGCACGTAATACCGAACAGGCAGAGAAGACCGAGTTTTGGCCGCAGACGACCCAAAATGCCCGGAGAGGGTCGCACATTTCGTCTGGTTTACATAACGCTCGAGGATCAGAACTCAGAACACGGGAGTCTCACGCCATACCCCCCACAGTTCTCGTAGCGCGTCGCACATCTCGCCCATCGTCACGTACGCCTTCGAGGCGTCGACGATTTGCGGCATCAGGTTCCGATCCTCGTGTGCCGCATCCTCCTTGAGACGCGCGAGCGCTGACTCGACCACCCCTGAGTCGCGCCGGCCCCTGAGTGCCTGCACCCGACCGATCTGCTCGCCCTCGAGAGCAGGGTCGATCTTGAGGATCTCGAGCGGCTCCTCGTCCTCGAGCTCGTAGCGATTGACGCCGACGATGATCCGCTGCTTCTGCTCGACCTCGTGCTGGTACCGGAACGAAGCCTCCGCGATCTCGCGCTGGAAGAAGTTCTCCTTGATCGCCGGGATGACGCCCCCGAGCTTCCGGATTCGGTCGAAGTACTCGTACGCCTCGGCCTCGAGCCGGTTCGTCAGCTCTTCGACGTAGTAGGACCCACCCAGCGGATCGATCGTGTTCACCACGCCCGTCTCGTGCGCGATCACCTGCTGCGTGCGGAGCGCCAGCCGGACGGCGTTCTCGGTCGGCAGCGCCAGCGCCTCGTCGAATGAGTTCGTGTGCAGTGACTGAGTTCCCCCGAGCACAGCCGCCATCGCCTCGAGAGCCGTTCGGATGATGTTCACCTCCGGCTGCTGCGCCGTCAGCGAGACGCCCGCAGTCTGCGTGTGGAAGCGCATCAGCCAGGACCGTGGGTTCTTGGCGCCGTAGCGCTCCTTGAGCTCGTGGGCCCAGATGCGCCGGGCGGCCCGGTACTTCGCAATCTCCTCGAAGAAGTCGAGGTGCGCGTTGAAGAAGAACGACAACCGCGGCGCAAAATCGTCCACGTCGAGCCCGCGCTCCACGGCGGCCTCGACATAGGCGAAACCGTCCGCCAGCGTGAACGCGAGCTCCTGCGCCGCGTTCGAGCCCGCCTCGCGAATGTGGTAGCCGGAGATCGAGATCGGATGCCAAAGAGGCATCTCCTGCGCGCAGAACTCGATCATGTCGATGACCAGCCGCATCGACGGCTCCGGCGGGAAGATCCATTCCTTCTGCGCGATGTACTCCTTGAGGATGTCCGTCTGGACGGTCCCGCGCAGCTTGGCCCGCGGCACGCCCTGCTCCTCCCCTACGCAGAGATAGAACGCCAGCAACATCGCCGCGGGCGAATTGATGGTCATCGACGTGGACACCTCGTCGAGCGGGATGCCCGCGAAGAGCGTCTCCATGTCGTCGAGCGAGTCGATCGCGACGCCTTCCCGGCCGACCTCGCCGAGCGAGCGCGGATGGTCCGAGTCGTAGCCCATCAACGTCGGCATGTCGAACGCCGTCGAGAGCCCGGTCTGGCCGTGCTCCAGCAGGTATCGGAAGCGGGCGTTCGTCTCCTCGGCCCCACCGAAGCCGGCGAACTGGCGCATCGTCCAGAGCTTGCCGCGGTACATCGACGGGTAGACCCCGCGCGTAAAGGGATAGACGCCCGGATAGCCGAGGTCGCGCTCGTAGTCGATGTCAACGCTGTCGGGCGCATAGAGCGGTTCGTTCTCGAGACCGGAGATCGTCGAGAAGAGCTCTCCTTCACGCTGGGGAGTCGCCTCGTAGAGCTCACGCTTCCACTCGGCGGTCGAATCGTCTCCTGACCGCGCGCGCGGATCCTCGGTCGTGGCCATCCTTCGTCCGATTCTACGGACGTGATTCCCGCTCCTGCTGTCCGCCCCGTCTGCCGATATTCGCGCCGTGGAGAAGATCGTTGCAGTTGTCATTTGTGGGCTCGTAGCGCTCTCGGCGTCCGGCGGGTCGGCGGCTGCGACGAACCGCGATGACTTGCTGCGCAAGGCGTCGCACCTGTCCGGGCTCCCGGTCCGCCGAGTCGTCCCGCAGAGGATGCTGCCAGGCCCGCGATACGACGCCGCGCTGTTGCACGCCGCGTATCGGGAGTATCCGCGTTCGCTCCGGAGCGTCGACACCGCCCTGTACACGCGACTCGGGCTGATGCCGCGCAGCCTGCAGAGACAGCTCGCGTCGAACGCCCATGCGTCACGCGCCTGGTACGACCCTGTTGCACGCAGGCTCCTGCTTCGGCGCGCGCCGACGGCCCAGCGGGCGTGGGTCGTCAACGAGCTCGTCCGCGCCCTCGTCGACCAGAACTTCAACCTACGGCGGATCGCAGGACTGCGCGTCCGCGACCGAGACCGCGCGCTCGCTGCGAAGAGCATCGTGGACGGGGCAGCTGCACTGGCTTCGGGTGTAAGTGCGAGCCCCGCGCGGGGCACACCGCTCGAGCGGTTCTTGGAACTCGAGTCGGGTCTCGGTGCGGGCAAAGCACTCGCGAAACAGTTGCGCTACCTCGGCGGCTCGCGCGCACTTGCAAGTGCGTTGCGCCTGTTCCCGCAGACGACCGAACAGCTTCTACACATCGACAAGGTCCTCGAGCGTGAGCGCGCAGTCCCGGTCCGGCTTCCCACTCGGATCGGGGACTGGAAGCTCAGCGCATCCGAGACGTTCGGAGAGCTCGACGTCCGCAGTCTGCTGCGCGCCTTTGGCGTGGCTAACGCTGTCGCCGCCGCCGAAGGCTGGGGTGGCGGGCGGGTGGGGCTGTACGTATCGCCGACCGGACAGACGACCGCCGCGGTCGCTCTGCAGTGGGACACCGTCGACGATGCCGTGGAGTGGCGCGCTGCCGTGACGCGCTATGTCGGAGCAGCGTTTCCCGGCGCAACGGCACGTGATTGCCCGCCCCTCGACGGCTGCTGGTCGAGCACGTGGGACGTCGCCTCCGGAGTGCTGGGAAGCACGAGCGTCTTCGCGAGCGGACCGGCCTCCGACACCATCTCGGCAACTCTGCTCGTGCAGAAGTAACCCTCGACTCGAGGCTTAGGGTTGCGATTTGCCGGAGCCGACCGACGGAGGCCGAACGTGTTGGCGCAGGGCATTCGGCTCCGCGAGTAGGGAAATGTGGAGATTTTAGTACCCCGGAGAGGTGATTCTCGGAGAATTGCGGCCGAGAAACGTCCGAAATCACTCATGGGCTCGGCCCCCAGAGCCGACTCCTCCATCGGAGCCACGTGCAGAGCAACGGCGCGTGGATGGAGAACATGGCGAGCTTCCCGGACCTGCGGCCTCATCGGCGCTCGGCAAAAGCCGAGCGTTCGGTCGCATCCAAAAACAGGGCTCGCCTTCTCCTCGCGGTCTCCGCTGCGCTCCTTTTCACCGCCTCTCTCGCCGTCTCCGAGTTCGCCACTCTCCGCGGCGCGAAGGCACACGACGCATCGGCATTCCTGACGAGGGAGGTGGGTCCGCCGCTGGACTCCGCCCCCCTCGTCAGGACGCCGACGCACTCCTCCCCCTCCTTCGTCAAGCCGGCGCTCGGCGGGAAGCTCGAGATCCGGAACGGCGGCCTCAAGGTGACCTCCGGCCGGTCTAGCCTCTCACTTCGGTACGGCCCGGCCCGCGGCTCGTGGCGCGGGCATCAGCACGGCGTCCAGCGGCAGCTGCCGTTCGGGCGCGAAACCATCGTGCTCGGCACCAACCGCGTCGAGCAATCGCTCGCGGTCGGTAAGCGGCAAGGAACCCGCACGTGGCGCTGGGGGCTCGACGGCGGCAAGCTCGCTGGACGGGTGACACCTGACGGCACGGTCCGCTTTGCTGACGGCACGAAGGATTCCGGGCTCCGCATCCTGCCGGTAGTCATCTTCGACGAGAACCACAAGGACGTAACTCCCCGAGGTCTCCGCTGGTCACTTGCGACACGCGGCAACAAGCAGTGGTTGCAGCTGCGACTCAACGACGCGGAGCTGCCGCTGCCGTACGTGATCGACCCGATCGTGCTCGTCGCGGCATGCCCCGGAGGCGGGTGCTCGACGACGACGGCGTCGAACAAGGCGAACCTCTCGAGCGCACCGCTAGCTCGCCCTGCGTCCGTGGCGACCGGCAACCTGATGCTGGCGCAGATCACGCTGCGCAACAACGAGGCGATCACGGCACCCGCGGGCTGGACGGCCCTCGGCAACCTGCGCACGTCCGGCACCGGCCTCGAGCAGGCCCTCTACTACCGCATCGCCACTGCAGCAGACACGCCAGCGTCGACCTACAGCTGGTCGTGGCTGACGAACGCTGACGCGAGCGCAGCAATCCTCGCGTATTCGGGGTTCGACGCGACAAGCCCCTTCGACATCACTCCGACGGATAACACTGGTAGCTCTACGAGCGCGATCGCTACAGGGCTGACGACCAGTCAGACAAACGACATGCTCGTCGCTTTCTACGGCGCACAAGGAAACGTCACCGCGGTGCAGGACGCCGCCCAGACTATGACGCAGGAGTACACGGTCCAGTCCGGGAGCGGCCCGGCGAGCCGTTCGCGCTCTACCGGAGCGGACGGAGCTCAGGCCGCTGCTGCTGCAACTGGAAACAAAACTGCCACTGTCACGGGGACAGCCCCGTGGGTCGCCCATCTCGTCTCGCTCATGCCACCGTTGTCGGCAGACGGCGCAGGGACGCTCACGACTCCGACGACCAACGTGTCCGCGAGCCAGACCGGACGGACGATCACCTTCACGTACACCGCGGCGGCAGGCGGCATGAAGAACGGGACCGTCACCCTGGTTGTGCCCGCGGGCTGGAGCACGCCTTCTACGACGGGCGCGAACGCCGGCTACACCACGTCGAGCGCCGGCACTCTCACCGTGGCCGCCCAGACGATCACCGTCGCCTCGCTCACCCTCGCAGGTGGCTCCACCTTCACCATCACGTATGGCTCGACGGCAGGCAGCGGCCCCGGCGCCACCGCGACGGCCTCGACCGGTGCGCAGACGTGGCAGGCCCAGCAAAAGTCGCGCAGCACCGGCACCCTCACGAATATCGGCGCCTCCCCCAGCATTACGGTCAACGCCGCCGACGGCAGCGGCACTCTGACGACACCGACCTCCGTGGTCAGCGCCTCGCAGACCGGACGCACGATCACCTTCACCTACACCGCCGCAACCGGCGGCATCAACAACGGAACGGTCACGCTCGTCGCCCCGGCCGGCTGGAGCGCACCCAGCACCACCGGCGCCAACGCCGGCTACTCGACCTCGAGCGCCGGCACCCTCGCCGTTGCGGCTCAAACGATCACCGTCTCCTCCTTGACGATTGCAGGCGGCTCGACCTTCACGATCACCTACGGCGACACGGGTAGCGGTGGCCCGGGTGCAACTGCGACCTCCTTCACCGGAGCGCAGACCTGGCAGGCGCAGGCCAAGTCCACTGCCGGCGGCACGCTCGGGAACCTCGGTTCCTCGCCGAGC
Organism: Gaiellales bacterium; assembly: GCA_038237145.1. GTDB lineage: Bacteria > Actinomycetota > Thermoleophilia > Gaiellales > Gaiellaceae > 3-1-20CM-4-69-9. The sequence continues at coordinate 50,216 of JBBRZA010000006.1, read as the reverse complement.
ATCACCGTCTACGCCGCCGACGGTACCGGCACGCTGACGACGCCGACCTCGGTAGTCAGCGCCTCACAGACCGGCCGGACGATCACCTTCACCTACACCGCCGCAACCGGCGGCATCAACAACGGAACGGTCACACTCGTCGCCCCGGCCGGCTGGAGCGCACCCAGCACCACCGGCGCCAACGCCGGCTACTCGACCTCGAGCGCCGGCACCCTCGCCGTTGCGGCTCAAAAGATCACCGTCTCCTCGCTCACCATTGCCGGGGGCTCGACCTTCACGATCACCTACGGCTCGACCGCCGGCGGCGGGCCCGGCGCAACCGCGACCCCCTCGACCGGCGCGCAAACCTGGCAAGCACAGGAGAAGTCCACCTCGGCCGGCACGCTCGCCAACCTCGCCACCTCACCGAGCATCACCGTCTATGCCGCCGACGGATCAGGGACGCTCACTTCGGGCACCTCGACGGTGAGCGCATCTCAGACCGGGCGCACGATCACCTTCACCTACACAGCAGCTGCGGGCGGGATCAACAACGGTTCGGTCACACTCGCCGTCCCCGCTGGTTGGAACGCACCGTCTACGACCGGGGCGAACGCGGGCTACTCGACGTCGAGCGCCGGAACACTCACCGTCGCAAGCCAGACGATCACCGTTGCCTCACTCACCCTCGCCGCCGGCAACACCATCACGATCACCTACGGCGACACCAGCGGCGGCGGCCCAGGCGCAACCGCTACCTCCTCGACCGGCGCACAGACGTGGCAGGCCCAGGCGAAGTCGACCTCGGCCGGCACGCTCGCCAACCTCGCCGCCTCGCCGAGCATCACCGTCTACGCCGCGGACGGCTCCGGAACGCTGACGACACCGACGGCGAACGTCTCGGCGAGCCAAACCGGACGCACGCTCACGTTCACCTACACCGCACCCGCGGGCGGGATCAACAACGGCTCTGTGACTCTCGTCGCCCCGGCCGGTTGGAGCGCTCCCTCGACGACCGGCGCCAATGCGGGCTACTCGACGTCGAGCGCCGGAACGCTCACCGTCGCCGGCCAGACGATCACTGTTGCCTCGCTCACACTCGCGGCCGGCAACACCTTCACGATCACCTACGGCGACACAAGTGGCGGCGGCCCGGGTGCAATCGCGACGTCAAGCACAGGTGCGCAGACATGGCAGGCGCAGGAGAAGTCGACCTCCGCGGGCGCGCTCACCAACCTCGGTGCCTCACCGAGCATCACCGTCTACGCCGCCGACGGCTCCGGGACACTGACGACTCCGACGACTAGCGTCGCCGCGAGCCAGACCGGACGCACGATCACCTTCACCTACACCGCACCCACAGGCGGGATCAACAACGCGTCAGTCAAACTCGCCGTCCCTGCCGGTTGGAGCGCACCGTCTACGACCGGGGCGAACGCCGGCTACTCGACGTCGAGCGCCGGAACGCTCACCGTCGCCGGCCAGACGATCACCGTTGCCTCACTCATACTCGCTGCCGGTAACACCTTCACGATCACCTACGGGTCGACCGCGAGCGGCGGCCCGGGCGCGACGGCAACCTCGAGCACGGGCGCGCAGACATGGCAGGCGCAGGAGAAGTCGACCTCGGCCGGCTCGCTCGCCAACCTCGGCGCGTCTCCGAGCATCACCGTCTACGCGGCCGATGGCTCCGGCACCCTCACCACCCCCACGGCCTCGGTGCCGTTCGCCTCGACGGGGAACACGATCACGTTCACCTACACGGCGGCGACCGGCGGCATCTCGAACGGCTCCGTGACGCTCGTCGTGCCGGCAGGCTGGAACGCGCCCTCGACAACGGGCTCGAGCGGCGGGTACTCGACTTCGAGCGCCGGGACACTCGCAGTCGCCGGCCAGACGATCACCGTGTCCTCGCTCACCCTCGCCGGTGGCAACACCTTCACGATCGCCTACGGCTCGACAGCCGGGGGCGGGCCCGGCGCCACCGCACCCTCGGTCGGCGGAGCTCAGACCTGGCAGGCGCAGGAGAAGTCGACTGCGGCCAGCTCGCTCGCCAACCTCGGCACCTCGCCCAGCGTCACGGTGCTCGCGTTCGACGGCTCAGGGACGCTCACGACGCCGACCGGCTCGGTCAACAGCGCGCAGACCGGCCGCACGATCACCTTCGCCTACACCGCTGCGACCGGCGGAACCTCGAGCGGCACGGTCACGCTCGTCGTCCCCGCGGGCTGGAGCGCGCCTTCCACAACCGGCGCGAACGCCGGCTACACCACTTCGAGCGCCGGATCTCTCGGCGTCTCGGGCCAGACGATCACCGTTTCCTCGCTGACTCTCAGCGGCGGCTCGACCTTCACGATCACGTACGGCGACACCGGTAGCGGCGGCCCTGGTGCAACCGCCCCGGTGCCGGCAGGCGCGCAGACCTGGCAGACGCAGGAGAAGTCGAGCTCGGGCGGCACGCTGATGAATCTCGCATCCTCCCCCAGCGTCACCGTCAACGACCTCACCGCGCCCTCGGCGCCGGCATTGAGCTTCGGCTCCTTCGCCAACGCGAGCCTTACGGGCACGACGGTGTACATCCGCCAGGGCGTCGCCGGTGGCTTCACGGTGACGGGAACGTCGGGCGACACCGAATCGGGCATCGATCATCTGACGTTCGCGAGCGGCCTCGGGGCCGGCTGGGCGGGCGGCGGCGCCGATTCCAGCTCCCCGTACGCGGGCGTGTACACATTTAACTCCTCGGCCACCGCACCCGGGGGGAACCAAGACGTCACCGCGACGAACGGCTGGGCCCTGACGTCGAGCGCCACTCCGTTCACCGTCGTCGCCGACGTCACTCCCCCGAGCGTCACGGCACCCGGCGTGACCGCCGGCTACTACACCGCCCTCTCGGTGACGGTCACGAAGAACGGCGGCAGCGACGGCGGCTCCGGCGTCGACAACACGACGAGCAGCATCCAGCGCGATGAGATCGGGCTGACCAATGGGAGCTGCGGAACGTTCCCCGGCACCTGGTCGAGCGTCACGCTTGTCGGCGGCAACGACACGACTGTCGTTTCCGGGAACTGCTACCGCTACCGCGAGCTTTTGTCCGACAACGTCGGCAACCAGGGCACCTCGGGTGCCTCCAACACCGCGAAGATCGACACCTCGGCTCCGTCGATGCCGTCGCTCGCATTCACCGGTCTCTCGGCGAACGCGTACTACGACGGCGCAGGCGCCTTCTACCTCCGACCGTCGGCCGGCGGCACGTTCACGGTCACGGCCACCTCGATGGACGGGCAGAGCGGCATCGCCGCATACGGCTTCGGAACGCTGAACTCGAACGGCGGCGCGAACTTCGGCGGGTCGCAGACCGGCGACCATTTCGATTACACCTTTGGCGCGACGACCACGGCCCCCTCTACCGCACGGACAGTGAACGCGACGAACGGCGCCGACACCAACTCCGCAAATGCGACGTACGCGATCGCAGCCGATACGACCTCACCGTCCGTGACAGCACCGGGCGTGACCGCCGGCTACTTCACGAGCAATTCCGTTCCGGTGACAAAGAACGGCGGCAGCGACGGCGGCGCCGGCGTCGACGCGACGACGAGCATCCTCGAGCGTGACGTTGCGAACCTGACCAACGGCTCGTGCGGCAGCTTCTCCGGCAGCTGGACGACCGTCACCCTCGTCGCCGGCAACGACACGAGCGTGACGAGCGGCAATTGCTACGAATACCGCGAGCTGCTCTCCGATCGAGTCGGAAACCAGGGGACATCGGCGCCGAGCAACACCGCGAAGGTCGACTCGCAGGGTCCCACGAATAGCCTCGCCACGAGCAGCGCGTCGCCGGCAGGTTCAGTCTACAAGAGCGGCGCAACGATCTTCTACCGCGGCGCGGCGTCCGGTTCGTTCAAGCTGACGAACGCGGTGAGCGACACAGAGTCCGGACCGGCCTCGTCGGCTACCGCGGCGCTCGGGGGAACCACGACCGGTTGGTCGCACGCGACGTCCACCGTGTCGACTCCCGCGGGCGGCCCGTACGAGTCGAACAGCTTCAGCTGGAATGCGGGAACGACGAGCTCCCCGACGGAGGTCATGACCGGCGCCGACACGGCCGGAAACACCGCCGGGTCCAGCACCCTCACGTTCACGAACGATTCAGCCGCGCCTACGGGTGGAGCGCTCACCGTCAACGGCGTAGCTGCGACGGGCATCACGCCCCAGAGCTACGACGCTGACGGGTCCTTCCCCATCGACGCGCGCACCGATTACTCCGAGCCGGGGGGCGAGTCGGGCCTCGCGTCCTCGACGCTCGTTCGCACGACGGCGTCCTTCTCCTCGCCGGACACGTGCGGCTCGTTCGGATCGTCGACCACGCTCCTCGGCAACCCGAGTGAGAGCGGGCTAGCGACCGGCTGTTACAAGTACACACTCACCGGCACCGACAACGTCGGCAACACCGTGTCGATCTCGACGGTCGTCAAAGTCGACACCGACAACCCGACCGTCTCCCTCACCGACCCAGGCACACCGCTCGGCGGGACGACCCCGCTCGGCGCGAGCGCTTCGGATTCCTCGACCGGCATCCAGCAGGTCGTCTTCCAGCGAACGCCGGCGGGCGGCTCGACCTGGACGACGATCGGCTCGGACAGCTCGTCTCCCTACGCGGCGAGTTGGGACACGACCGCCGTCTCCGACGGCCTCTACGACGTGCGCGCGGTCGCGACCGACACGGCAGGGAATACCGACGCCAGCCTGGTCGCGAGCCGCCGCGTCGACAACACCGCACCGAACACGACGATCGGCGCGAGCCCCGCCGATCCTTCCAACAACACGACCCCGACCTTCGGCTTCAGCTCTTCGGAGGGCAGCTCGACCTTCCAGTGCCGCGTCGACGGCGGCAGCTGGAGCAGCTGCCCCAGTCCGGACACCCTCTCCGCGCTCGGCGCAGGCAGCCACACCTTCGAGGTTCGCGCAACGGACGCCGCAGGCAACACGGACGGCTCGCCGGCGAGCTACACGTGGACGATCGACCTCACCGCGCCGAACACGACCATCGACTCGAGCCCTGCGAGCCCGTCCGGCAACACCACGCCGACCTTCACGTTCAGCTCGTCCGAGGGCGGCTCGACCTTCGAGTGCCGCATCGACGGCGGTACCTGGTCCTCCTGCTCGTCACCGGACACGATCTCGCCGGCACTCGCCGAGGGCAGCCATACCTTCGACGTGCGGGCAATCGACCCGGCGGGAAACGCGGACGCAAGCCCGGCGAGCCACACCTGGATCATCGACGCCGGCCCGCCGAACACGACGATCGACTCCAGCCCGGGTAGCCCGTCCAACGATACGGCGCCGACCTTCGCGTTCAGCTCCAGCGAGCCGGGCTCGACGTTCGAGTGCCGCATGAACGGCGGTGGCTGGACCTCCTGCTCCTCGCCCGACACGATCTCGCCGGCGCTGAGCGAGGGAACCCACACCTTCGACGTCCGCGCGACCGACGTCGCGTCCAACACCGACGCGAGCCCCGCGAGCTACACGTGGACGGTCGACCTGACGGCGCCGAACACGGCCATCGACTCGAGCCCGGTCGATCCGTCGAACAATGCGACGCCGGCGTTCGCCTTCAGCGCCACGGAGCCCGGCTCCAGTTTCGAGTGTCGCGTCGACGGCGGCAGCTGGTCGGTGTGCTCGAGCCCGCACACGATCTCGCCTGCACTCGGCGGCGGCAGCCATACCTTCCAGGTTCGCGCGACCGACCAGGCCGGGAACACGGACGGCTCAACAGCAAGCTACACCTGGACCGTCGACCTGTCGGCGCCGAACACGACGATCGGCGCGAGTCCCGCCGATCCGTCGAACGACACGACGCCGAGCTTCACCTTCACCTCCAACGAGGCGGGTCCCACCTTCGAATGCCGCGTCGACGGTGGCAGTTGGAGCCCGTGCACGAGTCCACGCACCTTGGCCGCGCTCGGCGCAGGCAGTCACACGTTCGACGTGCGCGCCACGGACACCGCCGGCAACACCGATGCTTCACCGGCGAGCTACACGTGGACGATCGACCTGACCGCGCCGAACACGATGATCGGCTCGACGCCCGCCGATCCGTCGAACAACACGACGCCGAGCTTCACCTTCAGCTCCAACGAGGCCGGATCGACCTTTGAATGCCGCGTCGACGGTGGCAGCTGGACCCCGTGCTCGAGCCCTGAGACCATTGCACCCGCGCTCGCCGGCGGCAGCCACACCTTCGACGTCCGCGCCACCGACCAGGCCGGGAACACCGACGGAACGCCGGACACCTACACCTGGACCATCGACCTCACGGCGCCGAACACAATCATCGACGCAAGCCCGTCGAGCCCGTCCGGGAACACGACCCCGAGCTTCTCCTTCAGCTCCTCGGAGCCCGGCTCGACCTTTGAGTGCCGCCTAGACGGCGGCAGCTGGAGCCCCTGCGCAAGCCCCGACACGATCACGCCCGCACTCCCAGCAGGCAGCCACACCTTCGACGTGCGCGCCACCGATCAGGCCGGCAACACCGACGCGACGCCGGCCAGCTACACCTGGATTGTCGACCTCACCGCACCGAACACTACGATCGACTCCAGCCCGGCGAACCCCTCCGGCAACACCACGCCAACGTTTGCCTTCAGCTCGAACGAGACCGGCTCGACCTTCGAGTGCCGCATGGACGGCGGCGGCTGGACCTCCTGCTCGAGCCCACTTACCATCTCGCCCGCCCTGACCGAGGGCAGCCACACCTTCGACGTGCGCGCTACCGACCAGGCCGGGAACACCGACGCGACACCTGCGAGCCACACGTGGGTCATCGACGCCGGCGCGCCGACAGTGACGATCACTTCACCGACGACATACCTGAACGGCTCCGATCCCAACAACTACACGGTCACCGCCTCGACGCCCGACTCCGACGTCACGCGCGTGGACTTCTTCGAGTGCACCGACGCCAGCACCGCTTGCGCCACCGGCTCCTGGGCGCAGTTCGGCACGGACAACACCGCGCCGTACGACGCGACCTGGTCAACGCCGGCCTTCGACGGCCCGAAGGCGATTCGCGCCCTCGCCGTCGACGCCGCGACCAACACGGGCCAGCATGTTCGCACGATCACGATCGACCGCACGGCTCCGACAAACGTGACGGTGACCTATCCGAACGGCTACGTCGCCGGTTCTTACTCGATCACGACGGACAACGGCCCGGACTCGGACGCCAACGTGGCAAGCGGCTCACTCCAGCGGCAGACTGGTGATCTCGCCAACAACTCCTGCTCGTCGTACGGAGGCTGGGTCGCCGCGACGAGCCCCGACACGCTCGCCTCCGGCAAATGCGCGAAATACAGCTACAGCGTCGCCGACAACACCGCCAACGTCGCCCTTGCCTCTTCCTCCAACGAGGTGAAGTCCGACACGGCCGCGCCGACGTCGACTCTCACCGATCCGGGCGCCGATCTACGTCAGACGATCACGCTGAGCGCGAGCGCGAGCGACACCGACGGCTCCAACGTCAACTCGGTGGCGTTCCAGCGGCGGCCGGCCGGCGGCGGCTCGTGGACGACGATCGCAGCAGACGGCGCGTCGCCGTATTCCATCTTCTTCGACACGACGAGCGTCGCAGACGGCCTCTACGACTTCCGCTCCGTGGCAACCGATACCGCCGGCAACGACGAGGCATCCCCAGCCGTCGTCGCCAACCGCCGCGTCGACAACACCGCGCCTAGCGCCACGATCCTGAGCCCCGGCAATCCCGTCGGCGGCCCCGTCACGCTGACATCGAACACGAGCGACACAGGCGGCTCCGGCGTCGCGACCGTCGCCTACGAGCTCGCTCCGAACGGCGGCAGCTTCAACAGCCAGTCCGCTTCCTGGGACACGACGCTCGTCTCCGACGGCCTCTACGACCTGCGCGTCGTTGCAACCGACGTTGCCGGCAATTCGACGACCTCAACCCTCGTCACGACACGCGTCGACAACACGGCGCCTGCCCTGACCTTCTCTAGCCCTGCCACCGGCACGATCGTCAGCGGCACGGTGAACCTCGTCGGAAGCGCGAGCGACGCTTCGCCCGCGAGCCCGCCCGTCACCTTTGCGTACAAGCTGGCCAGCGATCCGCCGAGCGCGTACACGGCGACCGGAGCGTCGTGGAACACCGCAACGCTGCCGGCAGGCGACGGGATCTATGACCTCCGCGCCCGCGCGACCGACGACGCAAGCAACACGGCAAGCGTCGAGAATACGAGCGTCCGCGTCGACAACGCGCCGCCGACGGTTTCGATCACTGCGCCGGCCGCGGCGATCAACGGCTCACTCCCGAGCCCGACGACCTTTGCGGCCAATGCCGGCGATCCGGCAGGCAGCGGCGTCACCCAGGTGCAGTTCTTCGAGTGCTCCGACCAGAGCAACGACTGCTCAACCGGCGTCTGGAACCCGCTCGGCCCCGTTCCGGCGCCCGGCCCCTACAGCGTCTCCTGGTCGATTCCGGCAGCGGACGGTAACCACGCCCTCGCAGCGGTCGCGACCGACAACGCCGGACATCCGGCCACCGCGATCCGCAACGTCAACGTCGACCGGACCGCGCCGAGCACGACGATCCTGACCAAGCCCTCGGATCCGTCCAACCTTGCGGTTCCATCCTTCACGTTCGACTCGAGCGAGCCCGGCTCGACGTTCGAGTGCAGCATCGACGGCGGGTCGTTCGCGCCCTGCACGAGCCCGCACAACGTCGCGGGGCTCACCGACAACGACCACACGTTCGACGTGCGGGCGACAGACGCGGCCGGCAACACGGACGCGACGCCGGCCACGTGGACCTGGCATCGCGACACGAGCGATCCGACCGGCACGCTGAACAACCCCGGCGCCAACATCCGGCAGACGGCCACGCTGACCTCCACCGAGACGGATCCGCCGGCAGATGGCTATGCCTCAGGGCTCCAGTCGGTCACGTACGAGTACTCCGCGGACGGGACAACCTGGGCTTCGATCTCCACCCTCAACTCGGCGCCTTTCGACACGATCCTCTGGAACACCACCGGAGTCACTGACGGCGTCTACCAGCTGCATGTCGTCGTGCGCGACGTGGCCGGAAACGCCACCACGTCCGCTGCAGTGCCGAACGTCCGGATCGACAACACCGTGCCGACGACGAGTCAGAACGACCCGGGCCAGTACCTGCGCGCGACGAAGACGCTCACCGGCTCGGCGGCCGACTCCGGTTCGGGCGTCGACCGCGTCGACTTCCAGCGCGCCCCGACGGGTGGCGGCTCGTGGACGACAATCGCCACGGACTCGACTCCGCTCGACGGCTTCCAGGTCAGCTTCGACACGACGACCGTGTCCGACGGTCACTACGACTTCCGGACGGTTGCATACGACGTCGCCGGAAACCAGGCCGCCGCGACGCCGGTCACGGACCGTCTTGTCGACAACACCGTGCCGACCGCAACCATCAACAGCCCCGGTCCGTACCTGCGCGGCGCCGTCAACCTCACGTCTTCCACCGGCGATCCGGGTGGCTCGAACGCCTCAGGCGTCGTGACGGTCGCCTACGAGTACTCGACAAACGGCGGCGGCAGCTGGCAGTCAACCGGTGCGAGCTTCAACTCGGCCGCCGTCCCCGAGGGCAATGTCGACCTGCACGTCGTGGCCACGGACGCGGCCGGCAACACCACGACCTCAGCAGCAGTCACGAGCCTCGCGGACAACACGAAGCCTGCCACAACCGACAATGCTCCGAGCGGCTGGCAGTCCAGCCCGGTCACCGTCACGCTCACCGCCAACGACGGCGGCTCCGGGGTCAACGTGACCGAGTACAGCGTCGACGGCAATCCGGGCTACACGGTCGGCACGAGCGTCGTCATCCCGGCCCCGGCCGACGGCTCGAACGACGGCGCGCACACGATCGCCTACTTCTCGGCGGACAACGCGGGCAACATCGAGACGATCAAGAGCACGACCGTGTTGATCGACGCCACGCCGCCGGCCTGCCCGTCCTGCTCTGCCGCCGACTACCTGCGTGGAACCGTCACGCTCAGCGCCGATCCAGACAACGGCGGATCCGGCATCAAGTCCGTCGCCTTCGAGTACACGGACGCCGGCGGCTCGACGTGGACGACGATCGGCACCGACATCACCGGCCCCGGCCCGTATACGGCGGACTGGGATACGACTCCTGTGACCGACGGCCACTACGACCTGCGCATCCAGATCACGGACAACGCGGACAACGTCACAACGGCGAGCCTGCCGGACAAGGTCGTGGACAACACGGCGCCCGACGTGGCGCTCGTGGGGGCGCCCACCGAGGGCCAGCTCGTGTCGGGCACGATCGCGATCGCCGCATCGGCTTCCGACGCCACTTCCCCCGTCGCCTCCGTCAAGTTCTTCGTGCGCGGCTCGCTCGTCAGCACCGACACGATCGCACCGTTCTCGTTCAACTGGAACACGACGACCGGCGCCGACGGGGGCGCGACGATCCAGGTCGTCGTCGAGGACATGGCGGGCAACACCACGACCTCGCCGGTGCGGAACGTCTCTGTCGACAACGTCGACCCGACCCCGACGCTTTCGGATCCGGGGCAGTACCTCAATGGCACCATCTCGCTGTCGGCCTCGTCCGACCCGGATACGACCCAGGTCGACTTCGAACGGCGTCCGGCGGGCGGCGGCTCCTGGGTGACGATCGCCAGCGACACGACGACACCGTGGGGTACGTCGCTCGACACGACTGCTCTCGCGGACGGTCTCTACGACTTCCGCGCAGTCGCGACCGACGCGACGGGCCACACGGGGACGAGCCCGATCCGGGCCAACGTCCGCGTCGACAACACAGCCCCCGCGGGATCGCTGACGACACCGGCGAACGGCGCCACGGTGGGCGGCACGAGCGTTGCGCTCAGCGGTTCCTATTCGGACGCCGGGTCGGGCATTGCGTCGGTGCGCTATGAGCTCCGCCCGACGGGCGGCGGCTCATGGACGACGATCGCGACCGCGACCGGCGCGCCATTCAGCGCGACCTGGGATACGACGACCGTCTCGTCGGGCAGCTACGACCTGCAGCCGGTCATCACCGACCGTGCGGGGAATACCTCGACCGGCGCGATGCGCACGATCACCGTGGACGTGAGCGCGCCGACGGTGGTCCTCACCAATCCTGGCGCCACGATCTCCGGCTCCGTCACCCTCAACGCCACCGTCAACGGCACAGGCGCAACGCAGGTCGCCTTCGCGGGCTCTCCGGCCGGCGGCGCTTCCTGGTCGTCGCTAGGGACGGACGCGAGCTCCCCGTGGAGTGCGACATTCGACACCACTCAGCTTCCGGACGGCGTCTATGACCTTCGTGCAACCGTCTCCGACAACCTCGGCAACACGTCCGTCGACGTCGTCGCCGCGATCCGCATCGACAACACCGCCCCGCGCGTCGTCTCCTCGACGCCCGGCGAAGGCACGACGGTTCCCTCGGCCAGCGCCATCGGCCTCGTCACCAGCGAAGCCGCGACACCCATCGGCGTGACGCTCGACGGCACCGCCACCGTTGCGCCGATCGTAAATGGGACGAACATCGATTACGGCACCGGCACGCTCGGCCCGGGGCCACATACGCTCGCGGGCGAGCTCCAGGATTCCTCCGGGAAGAAGGCGCCCTTCCGCGTCCACTTCACGGTGTGGACCGCGTCGAGCTCGGTCGCACCTGCGGTCGACAAGAACACGACGGCCGGTGCGGCGACCACGGTTGAGTCGGCTGACGGCTTTGCTTCGGCGACGATGCCGGCGGGCACCTGGTCCTCGTCAAGTGGAGACTGGATCGTGTTGCGCATCACGCCAATGGCGGCACCCACCGGACTGACGAACGGCTTCGGTGCGGGACCCGAGACGATCGACGTGACCGCGCGCTGGGCACTCGCCGGTACTGAGGTGCACCAGTTCAGCCGGGCGATCAGCATCCTGATGCGCTCGACCGAGAAAGGTCTCGTCCCCGCAACGTTCGAGAACGGTCACTGGCGCGTCCTCTCGCGCGTTCCCTTTGCGGGCACGCTGCCCACCGGCTGGGAAGACGGCTTCTACAGCGACAGCGCCGGCTTCCACGTCCTGACGAAGCACCTCTCCGTCTTCGGGCTCCTGCGTGACCTCCAGGCTCCGAACCCGCCGCAGAACGTGCGCGGGTTCGTCGGCCCGACGGGTCTGACGCTCCGCTGGACGCCGGGCTCGGACAACAGCGGCACCTACGACTTCGTCACGGTGTTCTCCGACTCGACCGACGCAGGCCACTTCGGCGTCGACTTCACCGCGGCGGCCATCGGCGGTTGGTCGGCCGGAGATCCGCGTATCTTCCGGCTCAAGGAGACCGACCTTGCCGGGAACGAGAGCTCCCTGACGCAGCCGTTGCGCCCGGTGCCTTCGCTGATCGGCAAGACGCCCGACCAGGCTGCCGCGCTGCTCGCGCCGCTCGGGCTGAAGATCGGAACCACCACGACGGACGCCATCGGCAGTGGCCCGGCAGGCACCATCACCAGGCCCGCCGGGCTGGTCCTCGTAGAGGCAGGCTCCAGAATCGACGTGACCGTCTCCCCCGGCAGCGGATCGACGCGACTCGTGTTGAAGGTCACCACCGCGCCGAGGGTGAAGCCGGCCGTGCGGAAGAAGAGCATCGCGGCCCGGATCTCCGTGACCCGAGCGGCCGGCGTGACCGCGGAGCTCTTCAGCCCGCGCCACGTGAAGCTGTACACCTGGCGCTTCTCGCTCAGGGCCGGCCGCTCGATCGTCAAGCTGCGCCTCCCGCAGCAGGTACGCCGAACCGGCGTCTACACCATGCGCTGGACCGCGCGCTCCGGTCGCGAGTCGATCTCTCGCAAAATCACGATCCGGGTCGTAGGTGCGCGGAACGTGCCGGCCGCGCCGGTCGAGGTGCTGCTGGCCGGCCCTGCCGCTCGCAGCATCAGCGGGAAGTTCCCGGCACTGAAGCCGAGGCTCATCAACGCCTCGGCCATCGAGCCGACGTTCGACGCTGCGGCCAGTCGGCGGACCGACGTGCGCGTGATCGTCGTCGACGTCGACGCATTCGGCGTCTCTCTCATCCGTGACCTGCACGCCGTGTTCCCCTCGACGAAGATCGTGGCTCTCACCTCGGGCCCCAAGCAGATGCTGGCCTCGCTGAAGGCGGGCGCTTCCATCGCCCTGCCTCGGTCGACCTCGGCTTCGATCCTCACCCGCGTGGTCACGAGACTCCTGGCGAAGCCGGCCAAACCCAAGCCCGCCAAGCTGGTCCGTCCGCGGAAGCACCAGACGTCCGGCAGCACGCGGCACTAACCAGGCGAAAGCCGGACCTTCCCTCGCGCTCAGCCGCCAGGTTTCCAGAGCGGTTCGTCGCGGCCGGCGTCCGCGTTCGCGGTCCGGGCTGCGATGAACAAGAAGTCCGACAGTCTGTTGAGGTAGGCGAGCACGAGCGGGTTGACCGCGTTCTCCTCGTTGGCCGCGAGCGCGTCGCGCTCCGCGCGGCGGCACGTCGTACGCGCGACGTGCAGTCGGGCAGCCGTCTCGGTTCCGCCGGGCAGGATGAAGCTCTTGAGCATCGGCAGGTTCGCATTCAGCTCGTCGCAGAGCTGTTCCAGGCGATCCACGGCGGCTTGGTCGACGCGGAGGCGGTCCGTGACACCGAACGGAACGGAAAGATCGGCGCCGACGTCGAAGAGATCGTTTTGGATGCGATTCAACGGTTCGCGCAGGCGATCCGCGAGGTCTGCATCCGCGAGTACCACCCCGAGCGCAGCATTCAACTCGTCGACAGTGCCGAAGGCGCCGATGCGGCAGTCGAGCTTCGGAACGCGCGAGCCGTCGCCGAGCGACGTCTCCCCCGCGTCACCCGCCCTCGTGTAGATGCGGGTGAGCCGAACGGGCTCGTCGCGGCGACGCGAGCTCAAGCGACGCTCCGGAAAATCGGCACGAATTCGGCACCCACGGGTGCGTCCCACGGCGGTATCGTCGATCGCAGTGGGTGGTGGGTGACAACCCCCACCCGGGTGGGGACGTGCGCGCGCGTGTACATCAAGAACATCGTCAGCGCACCACCAGCGATCGTTCCGTCATGCCGAGGATGCTGCGCGCGATCACGAGACGCTGGATCTCGCTCGTGCCCTCATAGATCTCGGTGATCTTCGCGTCGCGGTAATAGCGCTCCACCGGAAACTCCTTGGTGTAGCCGTACCCGCCGAGGATCTGGATCGCCTCCGCGGTCTGCCTCCTTGCCATCTCCGACGCGAAGAGCTTTGCCTTTGCTCCTTCCTCGGTGTGCCGTCGGCCCTGCTGCTTCAGCCAGGCCGCCCGGTACACGAGCAGGCGCGCAGCATCGATCTCCATCGACATGTCCGCGAGCTTGTGCTGGATCGCCTGGAAGTCGGCGATGCGCTGGCCGAATGCGCGCCGCTCGGCGGCGTACGCACGCGCGACCTCGTAGCCGGCCTGAGCGATGCCGAGCGCCTGCGCGGCGATGCCGATGCGCCCGCCGTCCAGCGTGCCCATCGCGACGCGAAAGCCACGGTTCTCCTCGTGGAGCAGGCGATCGCGTCCAATCTGCGCGCCCTCGACGACGAGGTCGTTCGTGACGGAGGAGTTGAGCCCGAGCTTCTCCTCGTCGCGGGTCACGCGCACGTGCTCCGCGTCGAGGATGAATGCGCTTACGCCCCGGGCTCGCGCTGTCTCGGGATCGGTGCGTGCGAACAAGATGAACGTCCCGGCGTGCCGGCCGTTCGTGATCCACTGCTTCGCGCCGGTGATCTTCCAGCCGTCACCGCTCTGTTCCGCCTTCGTGCGCAGAGCCCCGGCGTCGGAGCCGGCGTCTGCCTCTGTGAGGGCGAACGCGCCGAGTTGCTCGCCACGCGCGAGCGGCGGAACGAACCGCGACTTCTGCTCGTCGGTTCCGTAGGTCAGGATGGGCAGCGTCGCCGCGCTGGTGTGTACCGCAACGGTCACCCCGACACCGGCATCCGCGCGCGACAGCTCTTCGAGTACCAGGATGTAGGAGAGGAAGTCTGCGCCCGCTCCGCCGTATTCCTCCGGGACGCACGCGCCCATCAGGCCCAACTCGGCAAGCTTGCCGAACAGCTCGCGCGGAAAGTGATGCTCGCGATCCCACTGGGACGCATGCGGATCGATCTCGGCCTGCGCAAAGTCACGCGTGAGCGCCTGGATCTCCCGCTGGTCCTGCGTGAGGTCGAAGTCCACTTCGTCCGCGATGATACGTGGGCCCGTTTTTTGCGGGCAACGCCCGCGTGCCCAGGCCGGCTCTAGGCGGCTGCGAGCTCGCGCCGGATCTCGCGCAACTTCGGCTCGACGGTGACAAAGGCGTCGACCACCTCAGGATCGAACTGCCGTTTTCGCTGCCCGAGGATCTCCGCACGCGCAGCGCTCCAGCTCAAGGCCCGACGGTAGGGCCGATGGCTCGTCATGGCGTCGAGTGCGTCGGCGACGGCGAAGATGCGCGCACCGAGCGGGATCTCATCGCCGGCGAGGGCGTCGGGATATCCACGCCCGTCCCAACGCTCGTGGTGCGAGCGCACGATCTTGAGGCCTTCGCCCTTGAGGAACACGACGCCCGAGAGCATTGCCTCTCCGAGCACGGTGTGCGTCTCCATCTTGCGGCGCTCGGCCGGGCTGAGCGGGCCGGGCTTCAACAGGATCCCATCCGGGATCCCGATCTTGCCGACGTCGTGAAGGAGGAATCCGTACGGCGTGCTCTGGTCGCGCACCAAAGCTGCCTGGCCGACGGCATCGGCGAGTGCCGAGGCGTAGCTCTGGACGCGTTGGGAATGTGCACGCGTGCCCGTGTCCTTCGACTCCAGCGCGCTCGCGAGCGCCGAGACGGTCTGGAGGTAAGCGCTCTGCAACAGCTCGCGCTGACCGCGCTCAACCTCCAGCATGTGCCTCAGATCTCGCGCGTAGAGCAGCAGTTCCTCGCCGGGCTCGCGGGTGCGCTTCTCCCTCGCTCGGAAAGGAACGCCGAACAGTCCGCCTGCAAGTCGTTCCGCAATCGCGAGCAACTCGAGCGGGCTGAACGGCTTGAGCACGAAGGCATCGGCGCCGGCCTTCTTCGCCGCTGCGCTGGTGCCACCCTCCGAGCCGGTCAAGAGCACGATCGGGATGTCGCGAGTCGCCGGTGCCGCCTTCAGCTCGGCGCAGAGCTCGAGGCCGGTTGTGCCGGGCATGTTGATATCGAGCACGATCACGTCAGGCCGGGCGCTACGGATCTTCCGGCGGGCAGTGGCGGCATCTTCGGCTTCGACAACGGCGACGTCGGTAACCTCGAACGTCGTCTTCAGCAAAGTGCGAAGTGCAGGATCGTCGTCGACCAGCAGGATCCGCAAGGTGCGGCGCCTCCCTTTCCGGAAACCTGAGTGCTTTTTCGGCAGCGGGCTCGACAGACTTGAGCCTCGATCAGAGAGACTCCTCGGTCGGCGAAAACCCTGCAGATCCTGCTTTTTATGAGTTTCTACGAATATTCGTAGAACCCGGAACCGCTCTTTCGGCCAAGCTTTCCGGCCGCGACGAGGTCCCGGAGCAGCGGGCAGGGTGCGTAGCGGTCGTCCCCGAGACCCTCCTGCAGCACCTCCATGATCGCGACGCAGGTGTCGAGACCGATCAGGTCAGCGAGCGCCAGCGGCCCCAGCGGATGTGCAAACCCGAGCCTCGCGATCGTGTCGATCGCCTCCGCCTCGGCGACGCCATCATGCAGCGTCCAGACGGCCTCGTTGATGAACGGCATCAGGATGCGGTTCGAAACGAAGCCCGGAAAGTCGTTCGCAACAGCAGGCGTCTTACCTAGTTCGCGCGCCAGCGCAGTGATCGCTGCGGCGGTTTCGTCCGACGTGTCGCGCCCGCGGATGATCTCGACGAGCTTCAAGACAGGAACCGGGTTGAAGAAATGCATGCCGATCACCTTGTCGGGACGCCGGGTCGCGGCAGCCAGCGAGCCGATCGGGATGGATGAGGTGTTCGAGGCGAGCACCGCCTCCGCCGGCAACTCGACATCGGCGCGCCTGAAGATCTCTTCCTTCACCTCCGCGTCCTCGACCACGGCTTCGATCATGAGATCTGCCGAAACGACATCGTCCACGGTCTCGATGCGCGCCAGCACTTCCTCCGCAGGAGGACCGCCCTTCTCCTCGAGCCTGCCGAGGCTCTTGTGCATCGCGTCGCGCGCGCGATCCGTTGCGCCCGGCTGCGCGTCGTGCAGCGACACGCGCCGACCGGATGCCGCAACGACCTGAGCGATCCCGGCGCCCATCTGCCCCGCTCCCACGATGAGCACGTGTTCGAAGCTCATGTCCGCGAGCCTAACGCCGCTAGGAACGACGTCGCCGTCCGATGAAGAGTCCGAACGGCAGGAGCAGGATCAGCGGCAGGAAGAAAACATGCCCACCGGAGACGACGTAAACGAGCACGCCGATCGCAAGTCCGGCGAGAACCACGACGAGCGTCAGGGGCATAGCTGTTGTGTCACCACGAGCGTCGTCCTCTACACCTCGAGCAGCAGTGCATCCCCTTGGCCGCCACCCGAGCAGATCGCCGCGAGCCCCAGGCCACCGCCGTTGCGCCGAAGCTCGTAGATCATCGTGCCGAGGATGCGTGCGCCCGAGGCGCCGATCGGGTGGCCGAGCGCGACCGCACCACCGTTCACGTTCACCTTCTCAGGGTCGACGTCGAGCATTTTGGCCGAGTTGAGCACCACCGATGAGAAAGCCTCGTTGAGCTCCACGCGCTCGACGTCGCCGATCTTCTTGCCGGCTTTAGCGAGCGCAGCCGCTCCCGCCTTCGCGGGCGTGCGCGCCAGATAGGCGAAGTCGTCGGCAACGTATGCCTGCGACACGATCGTCGCGAGCACCTCGAGCCCGCGCTTCCGTGCGAACTCTTCGCTCGTCACGACAAGCGCTCCCGCTCCGTCGTTCACGCCCGGCGCATTGCCGGCGGTCGTCGTCCCGTCCGGATCGAACACCGGCTTCAGGCGGGCGAGCTTCTCGTAGGACGTATCTCGGCGTGGGACCTCGTCGACGGCAAACTCGCCGACAGGAACGATCTCTTCCTGGAACTTCCCCTCGTCGATCGCGCTCACCGCCCGCTCGTGCGAGCGCAGCGCCCACCGGTCCTGGTCCTCGCGCGAGATACCGAGCTCTCGCGACACGAATGACGCCTGCTCGACCATGTGCTTGTTGTCGAACGTGGACGTGAGCCCGTCGTGCGTCATCAGGTCGATCAGCGTTCCGTCGCCGAGCTTGTAGCCGAACCGCGCCTTCTGGAGGATGTAGGGCGCGTTGGACATCGACTCCATCCCCCCGGCGACGACGACCTGGTGATCGCCGGCACGGATCATCTGATCGGCCATCTCGACGGCGCGGATCGAGGATGCGCAGACCTTGTTGATCGTGTCCGACCCGATCTCGATCGGCAGCCCCGCGCCGATTGACGCCTGACGTGCGGGCGCCTGGCCGGCGCCCCCTTGGAGAACCTGCCCCATGATGGCGTACTCGACCTCATCGTTTTCGACACCGGCCCGGTCGAGCGCGGCGCGAATGACGATCGCTCCGAGCTCCGTCGCCTGCTTGTGGACGAGCGACCCCCCGAGCTTCGCGAACGGAGTCCGAACTGCAGAGACGATCACGGAACGGGCCATGTTCCGAGCGTACCAATAGGGTTGAGGTGTGCCGACGCAGCACACGACCGTGAAGCGACATCCGGAGCGCGGTGCCTACGATCGCGCGACCATCGATCCGATTCTCGACGAAGCCTTGATCTGTCATCTCGGCTTCGTCGTCGGGGGCCGGCCTTTCGTGATCCCGACAATTCACGCCCGCGACCGCGACACCCTCTACGTCCACGGCTCGCCGGGGAGCCGCATGCTCAGGGCGGCGAAGGAGGGCGTCGACATCTGCGTGACCGTGACGCTCCTCGACGGGCTCGTGCTCGCACGCTCGGTCTACAACCACTCCATGAATTACCGCTCGGTGGTCGTTCTCGGCCGCGCCCGTGAAGTGACCGACGATGAGGAGAAGCTCCGGGCGATGCGACGCGTCGTCGAGCACGTGGTTCCCGGACGCTGGGACGACGCACGCCAGCCCAATGACGGAGAGATCAAAGGCACGACGATCCTGGCGCTGCCGCTGGACGAGGCGTCCGCGAAGATACGCGGCGGACCGCCCACCGACGACGACGCCGACCTCGGGCTCCCGGTCTGGGCCGGGGTGATCCCGCTCGGGATCGAGTCTGCGGATCCCATTCCGGACTCAGGGGTCGACGGGTCTCCGCCGGCCTACGCGGCCGAATACGAACGCTTGACCTAGGCCGGCGCTGTCCTTACCCTGAGACGACGATGACTCCCGCTACTCGCATTTGGGCCTGGCGCTACGAGCGGAGCGGGAGCCTGCGCCTGCATTGATCTAGGCCAGAACGACCCGTTCCGCTCAACCAGACCTTCCGCCGGAAGGTCTTTTTGCGTGCCCGTCCATTCAATGGAGACTTCGTGATGATCATCGCACCCGACATCAGCACAGATCTCGTCACACCGCTCGGCGCCTATGTGCGGCTGCGCCGTGAGGGCCGCGCGGCCTTCCTGCTCGAGTCCGTGGAACGCGGACGCCTCGGCCGCCACTCGCTCGTCGGTTCCGGCTCGCGCCTTTGCTACCTCGCCGAGGCGGAGGCGTGCGGGGAGCCGGTGGTCGGCTATCTCGCCTACGACTATGCCGCTCGACTCGAGCCGACCGTGCCCCTTCCCGGTGACGGCACGGGCTTGCCCGAGAGCCGCTTCCTCGTCGCGGACGTGCTGATCAGGTTCGACCACGTCCTCGGCACCGCGGAGGTGATCCGCGGCGATGCCAACGCGGTGTCAGCGCTGCTCGCGCAGCCGGTCCCAACTCTTCCCGCGTCGAAAGCAAAGCGCGGCCCCGCGCGACGCACTCCCGACCGGCCGGACTACGAGGCATCGGTTCGCGCGGCCAGGGAACACATCCGCGCGGGCGACGCATTTCAGATCGTGCTCTCACAACGAGTGGAGCGACCCACGTCGGCTTCGGCGCTGGAGCTGTACCGCGCATTGCGCCGTGTCAACCCGTCTCCGTATCTGTTTCTGCTCGAGCTCGACGGCCTCGCACTCATCGGGTCGTCGCCGGAGACACTCGTCAAGTGCGAGGGTCGCCGCGCGGGCGTCAACCCGATCGCCGGGACGACCGAGCGAGGCGACGGCGATGCCGAGCGCCTGCTCGCATCCGAGAAGGATCGCGCCGAGCACGTGATGCTCGTCGACCTGGGCCGAAACGATCTCTCGCGCGTCTGCGTTCCGGGCACCGTCGAGGTCGAGAAGTTCCTCGAAGTGGAGCGCTATTCCCATGTAACACACCTCGTCTCGCAGGTGGCCGGCGATCTTCGGGACGGCGTCTCCCCGTTCGACCTGCTCCGCGCATGCTTCCCCGCGGGAACGGTGTCGGGTGCGCCGAAGGTGCGGGCGATGCAGCTGATCTCAGAGCTGGAGGGCAGACGACGAGGGCCGTACGCGGGCGCCGTCGGCTACGCACTCCCGGAGGAGAGCACGCTCGACACATGCATCACGATCAGGACGATCGTCCTCGAGGACGGCATCGCGCATCTGCAGGCCGGTGCGGGAATCGTCGCCGACTCCGAGCCCACCGCCGAACACGAGGAGTGTCTGCGTAAGCTCGCGGCCGTCGAAGCCGCGATCGACCTCGCGGAGGCGGAGCAGCGTTGATCCTGCTGATCGACAACTACGACTCGTTCACGTACAACCTCGCGCATCTCTTCGGCGAACTTGGCGCCGAAGTCAGTGTGCGCCGGAACGACACGATCGACGGCGAGACCGCGGAACGACTCGCGCCCTCGCACCTCGTGATCTCACCCGGACCGGGCCGTCCCGGCGAGGCCGGCGCGACGCCGGAGATCGTGCGGCGCCTTGCACGGAGCACGCCGACGCTCGGGGTCTGCCTCGGGCACCAGGCGATCGTCGAGGCGTTCGGCGGCACGGTCGCGCTGGCGCGGGAGCTCGTGCACGGGAAGTCCTGCACCGTGCGCCACGACGGCCGAGGCGTCTTCGCAGGTCTTCCGGAGGAGCTCGAGGTCGGGCGTTACCACTCGCTGGCCGCGACTAGCGTCGCGGCCCAACTGGAGATCTGCACCACCGCCGCGGACGGCGAGATCATGGGTGTCCGCCATCGCACTTTGAACGTCCACGGCGTGCAATTCCACCCCGAATCCGTCCTGACCCCACTGGGGCGCGAAATCGCGCAAAACTTCCTCAACGGATGATTCAGGCAGTTATCAGCAAATTGCTCGAAGGCCAGCAGTTGGCGCGCGCGGAAGCGCGCGCAGTGATGGACGAGATCATGCGCGGCGAGGCGACGCCCGCACAGATCGGAGGATTTTTGATCGCGCTGCGTGCAAAGGGCGAGACGCCCGACGAGATCACGGGCTGCGCGGAGGCGATGCGTGACCACGTCCTCCCCGTTCGACCCCGACGCGACGATCTCGTCGACACGGCAGGCACCGGCGGCGACGGTGCGCACACGATCAACATTTCGACGGCCGCTGCGCTCGTCGCGGCTGCCGCTGGCGCTGCGGTGGCGAAGCACGGCAACCGCGCCGTGTCGTCTGCGTGCGGGTCCGCCGACGTGCTCGAAGCGCTTGGCTTCACGCTCGAGCTTGAGCCGCAGCGGATCGCAAAGTCCATCGACGAGCTCGGTTTCGGCTTTCTCTTCGCCCAGTCGCACCATCCGGCTATGCGGCACGCTGCGGCCGTGCGCAAGGAGCTCGCGACCAGAACGGTGTTCAACGTGCTCGGGCCGCTGACGAATCCGGCCGGTGCCCGAGCGCAGGTCGTCGGGGTCTACTCTCCCGAGCTCGTGCGAACGATTGCGGAGGTGCTTGCGCGGCTGGGTGCTCGCCGTGCTTACGTCGTGCACGGCGGCGGCGGCATCGACGAGCTTTCGCCGGTCGGCCCGAATCTCGTCGCGGAGGTGGTGGACGGCCAGGTACTCGAACGCAGGCTTGATCCGGAAGCCGAGCTCGGCATCCCGCGCTGCAGCGTCGACGAACTGCGCGGCGGCAGTCCCGCCGAGAACGCGGAGGCGATCCGGCAGGTGTTTGGCGGGAAGAGCGGCGGGCGCCGCGATGCGATCCTGCTCAACGCCGCCGGGGCGATCGCCGCGAGCGGTCACGCCGAGGACCTGCGCGAAGGCCTCGAGGTCGCACGCGGGGCGATCGACTCCGGAGCCGCGGGAGAACGGCTCGAGCTGCTGATCGCCTTCTCGCGAGAGAGCGTGGCTGCGTGATGGGCCGATTCCGCGCTGCCCTCGCCGCTCCGGGCCTAGCCGCGATTGCAGAAGTCAAGCGCCGCTCGCCCTCTGCCGGGGACCTCCGCCCCGACGCCGACCCAGCGCGACTCGCCGCGCAGTTCGCGAACGCGGGTGCCGCAGCGATCTCGGTCCTCGTCGACGAGCGCTTCGGCGGCTCTCTCGCCGATCTCAAGGCCGCGCGCGCCGCGACATCGGCGCCGCTCCTCGCCAAAGGTTTCTTCACCGAAGAGCTCGACCTGCTGAAGGCAAAGGTCGCTGGTGCCGACGCGGTCCTCATCCTGCTCCGCGACGTGGACGATCAGCGTGCGTCAGCTTTGATGACGTACGCGCACGAACTCGGCCTCGAGACGCTCGTCGAGGCGCACGATGCCGAAGAGCTACAACGCGCGCTCGGCCTCGGCGCGGAAGTGATCGGCATCAATGCACGCGACCTCGCGACGTTCGAGATCGACCGAGCCACACAGCTGGAGCTGATCGCCCACCTGACCGGTCACGATGGAGTGATCGTGGCGGAGAGCGGCGTGCACTCGCGCGCACAAGGCGCGGCCGCCGAGCTCGCAGGCGCCGATGCGATTCTCATCGGCTCGGCGCTCATGCGCGCAGTGGATCCTGCTGCGCGGCTCCGCGACATCCTTTCCCGTCCACTCGTCAAGGTCTGCGGGCTCACCCGTCGAGAGGACGTCGACGCCGCCGTCGAGGCCGGCGCCGACATGCTCGGCTTCATCCTCGCGGAGGAGAGCCCGCGCCGCGCGCGCGAGGTGCTATCCGTTCCGGATGACCGCCTCAGCGTTGCCGTGTTCGTGGGGGAAACAGAGGAGGCGGGGTCCGATCTCGTCCAGCTGTACGGCCACGAGAAAGGTCGCGTCCGGGGGCGCGACGCGGTGCTCTTACGCGAAGGCAAGACCGTCGCGCACGTCGTCGACCTCCCCTGGGACGGGCAGGACCCCCTCCACCTGCAGCGAGCGGCAGTGACCACGGGGCGCGTAATGCTCGCCGGGCGACTCGGGCCCGACAACGTCCGCGAGGCGGTTCGCGCCGTCCGTCCCTGGGCCGTCGACGCAGCGTCGAAGCTCGAGGCGAAGCCGGGGATCAAGGATCACGACAAAGTGCGCGCGTTCGTCGAGGCGGCCCGGTGACGTCGACGCCCGGCCTGTACGGGACCTACGGCGGGCGTTATGTCCCGGAGACGCTGATCCCGGCGCTCGACGAGCTCGAGGCGGGCTGGCGCAACGCACAGGCGGACGAGTCGTTCCATGCGGAGCTCGACGAGCTCGGCCGCACCTTCGCGGGCCGGCCGACACCGCTGACCCGCGCGGATCGGTTTGCGCCGGGCAAACGCCTCTACCTGAAGCGAGAGGATCTACTGCACACCGGCGCGCACAAGCTCAACAACGCCCTCGGCCAGGCGGTGCTCGCGCGGCGGCTCGGCAAGCGCCGCATCGTCGCCGAAACCGGCGCGGGACAGCACGGAGTCGCAACGGCAACGGTGTGCGCACGCTTCGGCCTCGAGTGCGTCGTCTACATGGGCGAGGAGGACATGCGGCGCCAACGGCCCAACGTCGAGCGCATGAACCTGCTCGGCGCCGAGGTTCGTCCCGTCGACTTTGGTACGCGGACGCTCAAGGAGGCGACGAGCGAAGCGATTCGCGACTGGATCACGAACGTCGAGACGACGCACTACTTGATCGGCTCGTGCGTCGGCCCCGCCCCGTACCCGGAGATCGTGCGCGAGCTACAGGCCGTGATCGGTCGCGAGGCACGAGGGCAGTTCCGCGACGTTGAAGGCCGGTTGCCCGAGGTCGTCGTCGCCTGCGTCGGCGGCGGCTCGAACGCAATCGGCATCTTCGCCGGCTTCCTCGACGATGCCGACGTCCGACTGGTCGGCGTCGAAGCGGCCGAGGCTGCGTCGCTTGGCGCAGGAAATCCCGCCGTGTTGCACGGCGCCCGCTCGTCCGTCCTGGCGGACGAGGACGGCCAGATCGCAGACGCGCATTCGATCTCCGCCGGCCTCGACTATCCGGGCGTCGGTCCCGAGCACGCATGGCTGCGAGATTCCGGCCGGGCCGAATACGTGCGTGCGACCGACGAAGAGGCCCTCGCTGCCTTTCGCGACCTCACTCGCCTCGAGGGGATCATCCCGGCGCTCGAGCCTGCGCACGCGCTCGCGCGTGCCCGTGAGCTGGACGCGGAGCTCGTACTCGTCTGCCTGTCGGGCCGTGGCGACAAGGATCTCGCAGAAGTGCTCGCCCGATGAGCCGGTCCGACCACGCCAGCGGACAGATGTCGACGTATCGGTTCCCGGACGAGCTGCGCGTCGACGAGCTGCTATTGCGCGGCCCGATCGAGCCGGACATCGAAACGATCGCGCCCGCCTTTCGCGACCCTGCGGTCGGCGGCGAAGCCAGCCTGCCGCCGGTCGATGCCGACACGCTGCGCGTCATGTTGCGCGACCAGCTCCCGGGCATGCGGGCCCAGGGGCTTCTGGCCGCCTACGTGATCGAGGATCTACAGAAGGACGCGCTGCTCGGCGGCGCGTCGCTGCACCACTTCGATCCGTTGCGTGACGTCGTCGAGGTCGGTTACTGGCTGTTCGTCTCGGCGCGAGGTCGAGGTGTCGCGACCCGGTCGGTGCAGCAGCTGACCGAGCACGCTGCTGCGAACGGCATCTGGCGCATCGAGGCGCACGTGCGGGTCGGTAATACCGCGTCCGAGCGCGTGCTCGAGCGCCTCGGCTTCGAGCGCGAAGGCGTCAAGCGAAAGTACCTGCGCCACGGCAACGATCGCGTCGACGCGACACTGTTCGCGCTCCTCGCCGACGACACGTGAAGACGCTCGTCGTCTACCTGATGTCAGGCCCCGAAACGCCCGAACTCGCGGCGGCCGCAGTCGCCGGCGGCGCCGACCTGGTCGAGCTCGGCTTTCCGTTCTCCGATCCGCTCGCCGACGGACCGGTAATCCGTCGCGCGGCGGAGCGCGCGCTCGGGCAGGGAATGCGGACGCGCGCCTGCCTCGAGTGCCTGGCGCGGACGCGTGAGCTCGTTCCCGAGACACCGCTCGTGCCGATGACGTACTCGGCTCTGCTCGAGGCGTACGGCTGGGACCGCTTCGCGCACGATGCCGCCGCCGCCGGTGCGACCTCGCTGATCGTCGCCGATCTTCCGGCAGGCGAAAAGCCCGAGCTCCGGCGCATCCAGCTGGTCGCGCCGACGTCGACCGACGAGCGAGTGCGCATCGCAGCAGAGCACACGGATGGCTGGCTGTACCTCGTCACCGTCACGGGAACGACGGGCGCCCGCGCCGACGATTCCCCCGCGCTCGCCGGCCTCGTTGAACGCGCGCGAGCCGTCACGAACGTGTCGCTCTACGCAGGGTTCGGGATCTCGACACCTGAGCAGGCGCGCGCCGCAGCCGAGCTGGCCGACGGCATCGTCGTCGGCTCGCGCCCAGTCGAGGTCGCGGAAGAAGGTCCGGACGCCTTGCAGCAGTACGTCCGCACGTTGCGCGAGGCTGTCGACGCGGTGGTGACGGCCTGACCTGGCTCGTGCTGTTCGACGTCGACGGGACGTTGCTGCTGACGCACGACGAGGTGTACGTGGAGGCAAGCCGGTTGGCGCTCGAAACCGTGTTCGGGATCTTCGCCGACGGCCCCGACATCCCGGGCGACACCGCCCCGGCGCACGTCCGCCGCGCCCTTCGCATAGTGAGTGTCCCCGAGGCGGAGATAGACGCCGGCCTGCCGCGTTGGTGCGAGACGTTCTCCCATCACTACGTTCGCCTCCTTGCGACCGCCGACACGAGCCATTGGCAGCTCGGCCCGCATGCAGCGGAGGCGGCGGCCGCCGTCGAGCGCCGCGCGCTGTTGACCGGCAACCCACCGGCGGTGGCGCACGCGCGCATGGAACGACTCGGGCTGGCCGAGCTCTTCCCGCACGGGCAAGGCGCATTCGGCTGCGAACGCGAGAACCGGAGTGAGCTCTTCGGCGTCGCGCGTGAACGTGCAGACAACTGGCCGCCTGAGCGCACCGTTGCCGTCGGTGACACGCCGCTGGACGTCGCGAGCGCGCACGCCGCGGGCTGCCTGTGCATCGGCGTCACGACAGGAAGCTACGGACGCGGCGAACTCGCAGACGCGGATGCCGTGATCGCCGACCTCGGCGAGCTAACCGACATGCTTGCAACACTCAGTTAGCGCCGCATTACCTGTTGATCGTTGGTCACATTTGCGTGACAGTGTCTGACCCCAAGCCGTGGGTCTTGGGAACAGGTCCGCGTGCGGGGCAAAGCCGCACCAGAGCGTGACCGCGTCGCGCGACGGACTACTCGAACGGCCGATGTCCGACACCTAGCCGGGCCAACGCCTTCGCACGAGAAATCGGGACGACTCGCTGCTCTGCCATCGCAGCCACGTTTAGACGGGCAGCGGTGCCCCGGCAAGCCGAGGCCCCGGTTCGGGAGTCGGCTAGTGCTCGCCCTGCTGCTGGGTGTCGGCGTTCGGGTTACCGGGCTCGTCGGCGTAGCCGCCCGGACCGTCATCGCCCGGAGCCTCGGAGCCGGACTCGGCCGACTCCGCGGTGGATTCCGCGGCCGAGTCGTCGTTGCTCTCGGCGTCAGCCGCCGGCGGAGCCTGCTGCTTGAGCGCGGCGGGTGCCTTCGCAGGTGAGCTGCCGCCTCCGTTCGCAGAAGCGAGCGCGGAACCGCCAACGGCGAGCGCCGCCAGTGCGACCAGAGCTGCGCCGAGCTTGGTGAGACGTGAACGCATGTGATTCCTCCTTCGTGTCGACTTAGATCGACGTGCGGAGGCGACGGTAGGAGGTCAACGTGAGACGGCTGTGAGCCGCTCCACCCTGTCGCTCACGTCTCTCTCACGTTCAGCAAGCAGCAATCTCCTGAGCCGCCGCTTCGAAGACAGACGAATGAAGATCCACATCGGCTTCGGTCGTCGCAGGCGACATGAGCGCCATGTTGTGGAAGGGCGTCAAGAGGATGCCGCGATTGAGGGCGTAAAGATGGATCAGCCGGTCGAGCTCGGCGTTACCGCCCGCAGCGGCCTCGCTCCCGTTCCTTGGTCGCTCGGCGCGGAAGAGATACTCGACGCGGCACCCGAGCCGCGTGACGTGCCACGGCAGGCCGTACCGGTCGATCGCACCGGCGATACCTGCCTCGAACCGCTCGCCGAGCGTGATCATCCGCGCGAACGCGTCGTCAGTCAGCACCTCACCGAGCGTGGCACGCATCGCAGCGAGCGACAGGACGTTCGCAGCGACTGTCCCACCTATGCCGCCGACGTCCGCCCGCTCATCCCGCGGAAGCAACGCCTCGAGCTGCTCTGCGACCTCGCGCGAGAACCCGTAGGCGGCGGCCGGGATACCGGCGGCGATCGCCTTCCCGACGGTCAATAGATCCGGATCGAGTCCGTGCGCGGCCGTGTAGCCGCCCGGCCCTGCACAGAGAGTGTGCGTCTCGTCGATGATCAGCAGCGTGCCCGTCTTGCGGGTTGCCTCCCGGAGAGCGTCGTGAAAACCGGGCTCGGAATGGACGATCCCGATGTTTGTCAAAGCAGGCTCCGCGAGGACACATGCGACATCGCCGACACCAAGCTCGCGCTCGAGCGCCTCGACATCGTTCCACTCGACCACCCGCGTCGTTTCCGCGAGCGCGACCGGCGGCCCGACGTTTCCCTCGCGGGAGACCACCGACGTGCCTTCGAGGGCGGCGAACGTCTCGTCGACCGTGCCGTGGTAGCACCAGTTGAACACGAGGATCTTCGGCCGGCCTGTGAGCTCCCGCGCGAGCCTGATCGCGAAACGATTTGCGTCGGTCGCCGTGAGCGCGAACTGCCAGCGCGGCAGCCCGAAACGGCGAGAGAGTTCTTCGCCGACCCAGAGCGCGTCCTCGCTCGGGAGCATGAGCGTGATGCCTCGCGCTGCTTGCTCCGCCACCGCTCGCACTGTCGGCGCGGGCGAGTGGCCGGTCATCGCCGCCGTGTCGCCCAGGCAGAAGTCCACGTACTCGTGACCGTCGACGTCACGAAAGCGCGCGCCCTGCGCCTCCACGGCGAACACCGGAAAGCCTCCCGCCCAGCGGATCATCCACGGCATCGGCACTCCGGCGAGTAGCGAACGTTCGGCGCGTGTCGTGAGCTCGCGCGAACGTGGGTGCTCACGTTCGAACCGTTCGAGCTCGCGGGAGAGAAGATCGTCGAGCGTCACCGTGCTAGTCAATCAACCTCGAGCGCCCGCGTGCGGTCTGTTCGATTCGGGCATGATGATCCCGCTTTGGTGATGAACAGAGATCTCGTTGCAGACACCGTCGCGGCTGAGCGGCTCGGAACAACTCTCCGCCGTGTCGGCTATTCCGAAGATGCCGTCCACCGGTTGCTCGGCGAAGATGCGTACTCGAGCGAGCGCGGCGACACCCCGGCCGAAGAGCGCCGCCTGCCCGACACGCCGCTCGGGACGCTGCTGCGCCTGCTCTTCCTCCAGGTGCCGGTTTCGGCAGAGGACGCCGGGGCCGCGCTCGGCCGAGAAGGCGTCGCTGCGCTCGACGTAACGGGGCTGGCGGAGGTCGGCGACCAAGTGGTCCCGCGCGCCCGGATCCTGCCGATCGGCAAGGTGCTCCTCGCCTCGGACGGCTTCTCACGCGACGCGGACGATCCGGCGGACTACGTCGCGACCTACACGCCCACCGCGCGCAGCCTCGATTCCCTGACGCCTCGTCCGCGTGTCGACCGCGCGCTCGATGTCGGCACCGGAAGCGGGATCCATGCCCTGCTCGCCGCCCAACACGCGCAGCAGGTCATCGCGACCGACGTCAACCCACGCGCGATCGCGTACACGGAGCTCAACGCGGCGTTGAACGGGCTCCACAACATCGAGTGCCGCCAGGGCAGCCTCTTCGAGCCGGTGGCTGGCGAGACGTTCGACCTGATCACGTGCAACGCCCCCTATGTCGTGTCCCCCGAACGTCGCTGGGTCTACCGCGACAGCGAGTTCTCCGAAGACGAAGTGTCGCAGCGGGTCATCGCAGCCGCGGCCTATCATCTGGCGGAAGGCGGCTACGCGGCAATGCTCGTGAGCTGGCTCGCGCTCGACGAGGAGGCTCCGGACCAGCGAGTCATCGGGTGGGCCGAGGCGAGCCGTTGCGACAGCTGGATCCTCTCCACGCTGAACTCGGATCCGCTGACGCACGCCGCAGAATGGAATTCACACCTGGTCGGCGAAGCGCTCGGCGAGGCGCTGGACGAATGGACGCGGTACTTCGACTCGCTCGGCGTGCAGGCCGTCAGCGAGGGCGCCGTGATCCTGCACAAGAGAAAGTCGGGCGGCGAGCACAGCGCTAGGGTGGACGAGCTCGACGAGGAGGATCTGGACGACGCAGGCGATCAGATCCTGCGCGCCTTCGAGGCGCGCACGAGGCTTGCCCAGCTCGGCGGCGACAAGGACTTGCTGGCAGCCCGCATCGGGGTCGCGTCGAGCCTGCGATTCATACGCGAGCTCGAGCCCGGGGGCGGGCGCGCCGTCGACGTCGAGGGCAGCGTCGAGCTTACTGAAGGGACGAAGCACGCAGTCGACGCCTCGGCGGACGCGCAGGAGTTCGTCGCCTCCCTCGACAGCCGCATGCGACTCGGCGAGGTGATCGAGACGACCGCCGACCGGCTCGATCTGTCAGACGAGGAAGCGCGGACGCTCAGCGAGGAAGCGCTCGATGTCACACGCGAGCTCCTCGAGCTCGGCGCGTTGCGCTTCCGCGGCGACTGACAGGCACGCGTCGGTCGTCGACCTACGCCCCTGAGGCACTGGCAGACTGGTCAGCATGGAGCTCGGCGTCTACACGTTCGCGGAATTGCGTGCTGATCCGCAAACCGGCGACACGATCAGCCCCGAGCAGCGGGTGCGCAACCTACTGGAGGAGATCGAGCTCGCAGAGCAGGTCGGGCTCGACGTGTTCGGTGTCGGCGAGCACCACCGTCCCGACTTCGTCGTCTCGGCGCCTGCCGTCGTGCTCGGGGCTGCTGCAGTACGGACCAAGCGGATCCGGCTAACGAGCGCCGTCACGGTCATCAGCTCCGACGACCCGGTGCGAGTGTTCCAGGAATTCGCCACACTCGACCTGCTCTCGGGCGGACGCGCGGAGATCATGGCCGGGCGCGGCTCGTTCATCGAGTCGTTCCCGCTCTTCGGCTACGACGTCGCCGATTACGACGAGCTCTTCGCCGAGAAGCTCGAATTGCTCCTTCAGCTGCGCGAGTCGGTGCGAGTCACCTGGTCGGGAAAGCACCGCGCGACGCTCGACGGCATCGGCGTCTATCCACGTCCGCTGCAGGATCCGCTTCCGATCTGGGTCGCGGTGGGCGGAAATCCCGGGTCGGCCGTCAGCGCCGGCGTGCTCGGACTGCCGATGGCGCTCGCGATCATCGGCGGGCAGCCTGAACGGTTCGCGCCGTTCGCCGACCTCCATCGCGAGGCGGCGGGAAAGGCTGGACACGGGCGTCTGCCGCTGAGCATCAACTCCCACGCGTACGTCGCGGACACGTCGCAGCAGGCCGCGGAGGAGTTCTTCCCCTCGTACGCCGAGATGATGAACGCGATCGGTCGCGAACGCGGCTGGTCGGGTATCCGCCGCCCGGACTTCGACGCCCTGCGCACTCGGCGTGGCGCGCTCGTGGTCGGCAGTCCTCAGGAGGTGATCGAGAAGATCCTCTTCCAGCACGAGATCTTCGGTCACGACCGTTTCCTCGGCCAGATCAGCGTCGGCACGATGCCGCACGACAGGGTCATGCGGGCGATCGAGCTGCTCGGAACCGAGGTCGCGCCCGCCGTCCGGGAGGAAGTCGCACGCAGAGCCTCCTCGGTCGCGCCCAATGGGCCAGCCGACGTAGTCTTTACAACAACGGAATCACGATCGACCGGGAGGTCACGATGAAAGGCGCCTCGAAGCCGAAGAAGCTGGGCAAGAAAGTAGCCCAGAAGTCACTGAAGGAGAAGCGGCAGGACAAGCGCGCCGCGTCGAAGAAGGGGTTCGGCTCGAGCTAGCTCGGGGCTTCGCTGTGAGCGCGGTCCTCGTCGTCGACGTCGGCGGATCTCACATCAAGGTGCTCGCCACCGGCGAGCAAGAGTCGCGGCGTGCCGATTCGGGGCCGGGCCTGGGCGCGGCGCAGATGGTCGAGGCCGCGAAGGAACTTGCAGACGGCTGGGCGTGGGAGCGCGTCTCCGTCGGCATCCCTAGCCCGGTTCACGGCGGACGCGTCGTCGCGGAGCCCGTCAATCTCGGTGACGGCTGGGTCGGCTTCGACTACGAGGCCGCGTTCGGAAAGCCCACCAAGGTCGTAAACGACGCGGCGATGCAGGCACTGGGAAGTTACGAGGGCGGCAAGATGCTGTTCATCGGCCTCGGGACGGTCCTCGGCTCCGCCCTCGTCGCGAACGGCTTCGTCCAGCCGATGGAGCTCGGGCACCTCCCGTACAAGAAAGCGACGTTCGAGGATCACGCCGGCAGTGCCGGCCTGGAAAAGCGAGGCAAGAAACGCTGGCGCGGCGACGTGGCAGACATTGTCGCCAGGCTGACCGCAGCCATGGAGCCCGACTACGTCATGCTCGGGGGCGGCAGCGCGAAGAAGCTGGACGAGCTACCGGCGAATGCACGACTCGGCGGCAACGCGGACGCCTTCGCCGGTGGTTCCGTCTGTGGGACCCAGAGGCGCCCACGCAGATCATGGCCTAGTGGACGATTCTCAGACGGCTGTCGAAGCCGGCGTCCCCTTGGCCTGCGCCCGCTCCCACAGGCGCTCGCCGCAAAGCATGCAACGCGGCAGCACCTGGCGGACGATCACCGTGTTGCCACAGGCCGCGCACAGAAACCAGCCGCTGGTAGCAACTCCAGCAGGCCAGAACTCCACGTAATCCCGTTCGTCCTCAACCAGCGCTACGGGCTTTGTTACTTCCCCCGGCTCCACCTCGACCCCCTCGATCGATCGCCCCTCCCCCGCACCTTGTAGGTCGAACAAACCGCGGTGTCAACCGCCGTCGCTCTCGCTAACGACCGAGCCTCGTGCGGCGGCGTATCCGGAGCCGCTTCTGCAACGCCTTGTCCTCCTCCCCGTCCTTGAGCGCTGCCCACACGAACAGACCGAGAACGAGGAGGATGGTCGCGACCGCGACGACCGCGAGGACTATTTCCTCCCCCGTGTGCACAGCGTGAGCTTAAGTCGCCGGCGCTGTAACGACAACTCTCATCCCAGTCTTCCCTTCCTACGAAGTAGCAGGTGCGTCGACAGGCGCGGCGGCATGCGCCTGGTGTCTCGTCCGAAGGAGCGCTCCGCCGACCACCGCCGCTGCCGCCGCGAAGAGAGCCCCGACGAGGAACGCCACGTGGTAGCCGCCGTTGAGCGAGGCAAGCGGCCCGTGGGCTGAGGCGCGAAGACTGTCCGTGCGCGAGGACGCAAGGCTGACGAGGACCGCGAGGCCGAGTGCACCGCCCATCATGAAGGCCGTGTTGACGACGCCCGAAGCAAGACCGGATTCGCTCGGATCGACGTCGCTCATCGCGGCAAGCAACACCGGGTTGAAGGCCATGCCCGCTCCGACACCGAGCAAGATCATGCTCGGCAGAACGTCAACGACGAAGCTGCCGTCGACCGGAGCTCGGGCGAAGAGCACGAGCCCGACCGCGGCCACGAGCAGACCGGTAGCCAGGGGAATCCTGAATCCGAAGCGCATGACGAGCTTCGCGGAGAGCCCGATCGAGAAAGCGCCCATGATCAGGTTTGCCGGCAGGAAGGCGAGACCAACCTTGAGCGGGCTATAGCCGAGCACCAATTGCAGATACAGCGCCGAAACGAAGAACCAGGCGAACATGGCGGCGGCCCAGAGGATGCCGACGGCATTGGCGACCACGATGTTACGAAGCTTGAAGAGGGCGAGCGGGATAAGCGGCGAACGAACGCGCGCCTCGATGCCGATGAAGAGGGCCAGCAGCACGACGGCAGCACCGAGGAGCCCAAGCGTCTGCCCGCTCGTCCAGCCGGTGTCGTTGCCGTTCACGATCGCGTAGACGGCCAGCATGAGAGAGGCCGTCACCGTGACCGCCCCAGCCACGTCCAATCGTCCACCGGCGGCCGAGCCATGCGCACCGGGCAGGAGCTTCAGCGTGAGGACTATGACCGCGACACCGATCGGCACGTTGACGAGGAAGATCCAGTGCCAGTTGAGCGTGTCCGTGAGGACGCCGCCGAGGAGCACGCCGAGGCTGCCCCCGCCCGACATCACGAAGCCGAAGATTCCCATCGCCTTCGCCCGCTCGGCCTGTTCCGTGAAGAGGTTCATCATCAGCGACAGCGCCACCGCCGAGACGACCGCGCCGCCGAACCCCTGGACCGCCCGCGCCGCGACCAGCAGCCCCGGCGTCATGGACACGCCGCATGCGATCGAGGCAACCGTGAAGAGCGCGATCCCGATCAGAAACAACCGTCGATGGCCGTAGATGTCACCGAGCCGGCCGCCGAGTAGGAGAAAGCCGCCGAACGTCAGGAGATACGCATTCACGACCCACGCGAGCGACGTCTGAGAAAAGCCGAGGTCTTCCCTGATCGACGGCAGCGCAACGTTCACGATCGTCGAGTCGAGGACGATCATCAGGTCCCCTAAGCAGAGGATGTACAGCGCGAGCCAGCGAGTGCGGCTATCCAAGGTCATTTGGGCTTTCCTTTCGGGGCGTGGGTCGTAATCTGGTGAGTTAGACCCCGTTGCAGCACAGAACTCATCGGTGGCGAGACCGATGAGTTTTCACGGTTCGCCGGGTCTATCCAAGAATGGCAGCCTCAGCGCCGCAGACGGTCGCCTTCGCAATCCGCGGCCCAATTGTGCGCACCGACCTACCAGGGCTCTGTGAGCGTGTCTGTGCACTGCTCGAACTGAGCGGCGCGGACGTTGTCGTCTGCGATGTGCGCGGAGTCGAGCCGGACGCCGTAACGGCCGATGCGCTCGCGCGCCTCCAGCTTGCCGCGGGGCGGCGCGGTTGCCAGGTGCGGCTGCGCAGTGCGTCGACCGACCTCCTGGATCTACTCGCCTTCATGGGCTTGAGCGACGTGTTGCCGGACTAGGACTCGAGCCGCATCGGCAGCCCGAACAGCGGGAACACCCGCGCGGTATCGAGGAAGAACGTGAACTCGACGATGCGGCCCTCGGCGATCTCGAGCACCTGCAGTGCCCACGGGTCGTAACCGCTTCCCGAATCGCTCGGCTTGTACTGCCCGAAGGCGGGCGACCCGTTCGCCGCTACGGTCGGGATCACCCGCGAGCCGCGACAGCCGGCACCCGGGCCGACCCACCAACGCAGAATGTCTTCACGCCCTCTCAGCCAGAGGTCGAATGGTGGCATCGACTGCGTCGCGTCCTCCCGGATCAGCGAGGTGAGCGCGTCCATGTCGTACTGCTCGAAAGCCTGGACGTAGCGCGCGAGAAGCTCGGCGTCGCCCTGGTCGAGGGAGGGCGACGTGTCCGCCGCGCTCAGGTTGCTCTCCTCGAGAGTCGCGCGGGCGCGCTGAAGCGCGCTGTTCACCGAGGCGACGCTCGTGTCGAGGAGCTCAGCGACTTCGGTCGCCTTCCAGCGCAGAACCTCGCACAGGATCAGTACTGCCCGCTGCCGCGGCAGGAGGTGCTGCAATGCGGCGACGAACGCGAGGCGGATCGTCTCGCGCGAGACGGCCACCTCGGCCGGGTCTCCGTCGGCCGGGAAGGGCTCGATCCAGGTCACCTCGGGCAACGTGTTGAGGTTGGACCCGACGGGCTCGCGCGCAGGCCCGAGGTCCATGGGCCGGGCCTGCCGCTCCCTCCCGTTCACCATGTCCAGGGAGACGTTGGTCGCAATGCGGTACAGCCACGACCGCAGAGCCGCTCGGCCCTCGAATCGCTCGAACCCACGCCACGCCCTGATGAACGTCTCCTGCACGGCGTCCTCGGCCTCGAACGGCGAGCCGAGCATCCGATAGCAATAGGCGCGCAGCTCCGCGCGATGCTGCTCGAGCTGATCCTCGAGCTTGGCCACATCAGGCGTGACGGTTGACGACGGATCGTGCACAGCGGGCCATGGTACGCGGTCCGCAGTGACTGATCTATGCCCCTCTCGCCGCGCGTACCTCGGCGATGAACCGGCTCGCCCGGTCAGGGTCGACGGGATTCCAGGTGCCGCCGTCGACCTTGAGATCCGACCCCACGATCGCGCCGTCAGCAACGGCGAGGAAGTCTCCGACATTGGTCGACTTGACCCGGTGTTCGCGAAGACCGGGGTCTCGTCACCACACCCCCGCTTTGCCTCGCGGACCAATTCGACCGACGGCTCTGCGAAGGTCGCCTTCAACTGGTACGGCCGGTCGCCCTCGTTGCAGAAGAGAATCGCGTCGAAGCCGGCCGCGATGAGGATCTCGACGTCTCGACGGACCGACTCGACAATTTGCGGCCGCGCCACCGACCTCGTCTTACAACGGCGTGCCGGGCAGGGGCGGCAGGTGGGCCATCGCGACGACCGGCTTCTCGGCCCCGAAGAGCTCCTTTAGGTCGAAAGACATGCGCACTACCCTCTCATGACGCGGCGAATCGACGGCCGACACCGGAAGGGGTAGGCGTGTACGCCGGAACGGTGACGCCGCCAAACCTGTTCCGCGGCCCCGCCCCGACCGAAATCTAGGACATGCAGTCTTTCGCGCTCGCCTCCGGCTCCGCGGCGGCCGTTTCGGCTTCGCGAACGGTCCCGCTCGTGCTCGTCGCGGACGACGACGAGGACATTCTCACGCTGGTCGCGTTGCGTTTCCGTCGCTCCGGGCTCGAGGTCATCCTCGCGCGCGACGGCGAAGAAGCGCTCGAGCTGATCAAGACGCGCGCGCCGGACGCAGCAGTCCTCGACATCGCAATGCCCAAGCTCACAGGCCTCGAGGTGGTCCGCCGGCTTCGAGACTCAGAGGCGACGAAGGCACTGCCGATCGTCCTCCTGACCGCGCGCGCCGGGGACAAGGACGTCGAGCTCGGACTCGAGGCAGGCGCGGACGAGTACATCACCAAGCCGTTCAGCCCACAGGATCTCTACGCCTGCGTGCAATCCGTCCTCAGCGTGGCATGAGCACAACCTCACGGGGCAGCCGCCGCACGACTGAGATCGCGCGCGCCCTCGCCGACGAGCACGGGCTACCGTTCATCACCCTCGTTGAGAACGAACTGGACGACAACGCGTTCTTCTCACTGCCAGAGAGACTGATCCGGCGAGGGACAGTGCTCCCGTACCGCATCGAAGACGGACGCCTGCAGGTGGCAGTCGCCGATCCGTCCGACGTGCTTCTCATCGACGAGCTGCGGCTCGTGGCGACGATGCCCGTAGATCTCGCAGTCGCACCCGCAGCAGACATTGCGCGACTCTGTGCCGACGGCCCCCGGACCAAACGCGCGGCGCGGCCCATCGCTGACGAGAGCGACACCGGCTCGGTCCGCGCCCTCGACGGCGTCATCGCCGAGGCGATCGATAGACACGCCAGCGATGTCCACCTCCTGCCGACGCAGGACGGCCTCGAAGTCCGCTTCCGGGTCGACGGAATGGTTTCCAAGCATTCGGTCCTCGAGCCCGAGGTCGGAACCGCAGTCATCTCACGGCTCAAAGTGATGGCAAGCCTCGACATCGCCGAGCACCGCGCTGGTCAGGACGGCCGCTTTGCCACGGTCGCGAGCGGAGGCCAGGAGGTCGACGTGCGCGTGGCCACGCTGCCGACGATCATCGGGGAGGGTGCCGTCCTTCGATTGCTCAAGAGGTCTCGCCGCCCGCCCTCGCTGACCGAAATCGGCATGTCGTACAGAATGCAGATGGATCTCGAGCGCTTCACCGGCCAAATGGGTGGTGCGCTCGTCGTTGCCGGCCCGACCGGGTCGGGCAAGTCCACGACGCTGTACGCGACGCTCGCAGATCTCACCCGGCCCGAGGTGAACATCATCACGATCGAGGATCCCGTCGAGTACCGGCTGCCGAACGTCTACCAGCTGCAGGTCAACCGCCGCGCCGAGTTCACGTTCGCGCGTGCTCTCCGCACGATCCTCCGCGCCGACCCGGACATCGTCATGGTCGGCGAGATCCGTGACCGCGAGACCGCGACGATTGTGATCGAGGCCGCGCTGACGGGGCATCTCCTGCTGACGACCTTGCACGCAAAGGACGCCCCGAGCGCGATCATGCGCCTGATCGATCTCGGCGTCGAGCCCTTCTTGCTCGGATCGGCGCTCGGCGCCGTCATCGCGCAGCGGCTCGCGCGCCGCCTTTGCCCGCACTGCCGCGAGGAGTATGAGACTTCTCCGGAGGAGCTCGTCGCCGCCGGCTGGGAAAACGGTCCTGCGAAACTCTGGCGGCCTCAAGGGTGTGGCCAGTGCGACCGTGGGTACGGCGGCCGGATTGGGCTCTACGAGCTGTTGCCGGTCACGGGCCCACTGATGGAAGCGATCCTTCGACGCGGCTCGTTCGACGATGTCTTGCAAGCAGCCGAAACGACTGGGCGAACGACGATGTGGTCCGACGGCCTGGAAAAGGTCGCGGCGGGCGAGCTCTCGCTCGACGAGCTGCGCCGCGTCCTGACGTGACCCGCGCCCCACGTTCTCTACGTCAGCGGCGAGGTCCGCTCACACGAATCAGAGGTGCCAATTTCAGCATCCTCCTCGCGGCCGTCGCGATCACTCTCACCGCGTCTCTCCTGACGTGGCACGTCAACCAAGGGCTACCGCGCGAACGGGATACGCGCGAAGCGCTTGGGCACACCGAGGTGGATGCAGCGCAGCTGCAGGCGCTGGAGGGCCGTCTCATCGCACGTAAGGTCGAGGCGCGCGACACCCTTGCGAGCGAGCTCATCCTCGACGATATGGCGACGCACGCGCGGGAGCTCGCCGACCTGAACAGAGCCGGCGACACCGTGCTGGCGGTTCGGGCACTGATTGCCGCCTTCCGACAACGCGCTCCTGCACTCGCGGAGCAAAACCTGAGTCGTGCGAACCAGGTCTACCGAACGAACTACTTGCCGGCCAGAATTGAACTTCAGCACGTTGTGGGTGCGTCCAATCGTGCGGCAAAGCAGAGGCTCGAAACCGGCGAAAGAGACGCCAAGATCGGGCTGATCCTCTCGATCTTCGGAGTTGTCCTGTTGATCTCCGGGCTTGCCTTGCGCGTCAATCGGGTTCGCGCACGGGAGATTCACATTGTTCGGAAGGCCGACAGTGAGCTCTCCGAGCGCAACGAGCTGTTGCTCGATTCTCAGCGGAGAGTGCGTTCGGCCGAACGCCTCTACCGCCAGTTGGTCGAACGCCTGCCCGGAGTGACGTACATCAGCAGTCCCGCCAGCGTAGGGCCGACATTCATCAGCCCACAGGCACTCGAGCTCTTGGGGCTACCGGCGGAGGAGTTCATCTCACACCCCAAGACGGCCATGCAGGTCATTCATCCGGACGACCGTGAAAGCGTTGAGGCGAACATGGAAACCCTTCGGCGCGAGGGGGGCGAATACATGCAGGAGTTCCGCGTCGTGCATCCCGACGGCCGAATCGTGTGGATTGGAGATGACGCGACCGTTGTCGCCGGCGACGACGACAAGCCCCTCCACGTTCAGGGTTATCTGAGAGACATCACTCCGCTCAAGGACACCGAGGCGAAGCAGCAGGCGGCTCTCGAGAGAGAGCAGGCGGCAAACGAAAAGCTTCGAGAGCTCGGCGCCATGAAGGATGACTTCGTCGCACTCGTGTCGCACGAGCTGCGCACGCCGTTGACATCGATTCGCGGCTACCTGGAGCTCGTGCTCGAAGGTCAGTCAGACGGCTTGAGCAAGGAAAACGGAGAGTTCCTCGACATCGTCGACCGCAATGCGGCCCGGCTCGAACGGCTCGTCGATGACCTTCTCTTCATGGCCCGGCTCGGATCCGGGAAGCTCGAGCTCTCCCTCCAGGACACCGATCTCGCAGCCTTGGCGCGCGAGTCGGTCGGCGCGGCCACACCTCGCGCGTCAGCACAGGCCGTCGAGCTCGAGTGCGCGGTCGAAGAAGTCCCGGCTGTCCGCGGAGATCCCGGGCGGCTCGGACAGCTGTTGGACAACCTGATCTCGAACGCCGTGAAATTCACGCCGGACGGTGGCCACGTCGACGTGCGTGTGTTCCCTCAGAACGGCGATGTGGCAATCGAAGTCGCGGACACGGGGATCGGAATCCCCGCCGACGAACAGGGTCAGCTCTTCCAGAAATTCTTTCGCACTTCGGCAGCGGGCGACCGCGCCATTCAGGGCACGGGTCTCGGGCTCTCGATCAGCAAGGCGATCGTTGAAGCACATGCCGGCCGGATCGAGCTCGAGAGCGAAGAAAGCATCGGAACCACCATCCGCGTCCTTCTCCCCGTCTCAGGAAGCGCGGAGCACGCGTGAGCGAGATTCCCCTCTTTCTTTCCTCAGCCCACACGCCGATCTCAGCGGCGCGGGGGCCGAGGCGATTCCTAAAGAAGGGAGCTCGTGAGGGAAACATGGTTTCCCTCACGGGAGCGAGCCGAAGGCGAGCGACGCTCAAGCCGCGAGCTCCCGTGTGACCTGCAGGTCATCCCTCACCATAACCAGTGACTCGATTGCGCGTTCTTTCATGGCGTGGTTGATCTCGTGCTTGCTGAACTTCGCGTATTCGAAGAGCTCGGTCAGCGACCGGACCGCGCTATCACGAACACGGAGCAACTGTAAGACCCGCGCAAGATATTCATAGGGCACCTCCGCCGAACCACGCGCGAGGCCGTGTTACGCGAGGATCCGCTCCATGTTCGCGTACGCGGCGATGACGGCTCGGCGCGCATCGCGTTCGCCTCGGAGGTCGTCGATCGTGTTTCCGATTGCCTGAGCAAGTTCTTCCTCAACGCCTTCCGGCTCCCTGGCCCCGACCCCAGATCCACGACGCCTGATGAAGATCCAGGCGCCGCCGAGCAGCAGGAACCCGCCTACGGCCAGCGCGAGCGGCCACTGGAAATGGGCCGGCCGCGCGGGGACCTGCCTCCCCCGCCCGGCAGATGAATTGAGTCCTCCCGGGTGCTGCTGCGCCTGTTGAGCGAATAGCTTCTGGCCCCGCTCGCGGAAATGCCCGTGCGTGATCGCCCAGGAGCCGATCCCCGTGATCAACGTCATGAACACTAGGACGGCGCAGTAGTTCCGGAGCCAGTGCGAGTCCCGTTCCTGCCAGCGATGACGCCGCCTGAACATCATGACGAGCACACCAACGATGGCGAACCCGTACGCGATGATCAGCAGGGTGATCCAGCTGTCCTGCAGACCGGCGGGCACCGGACGCGCAGCCAGGTGACCATGGCGCGTCGGGCGACCTCCACTGGAGGCGAGCGTGACGAGGGCGAGGAGACCGACGATCAGAAGCGCAAGAGCGCTCGCCCTCAACGGCCCCCCGAGCGAGTTCCCGTCCCGCCGTTCCACAGTTGGAGGAAGCCTACGCCAGCACGGAGCTGGGCACGAGGAAGCGTCCCCTAGCGCTTCACGAGCGACGCGAGCCGCTCGATACCCTCGTCGATCTTCGCTTCGTCGACGAGACTGAAGGACAGCCGTACGTTGTCGGCGCCGCGTTCGTCCGGGAAGAACAGCGAACCCGGGACGATGGCGACGCCACGCTCGACCGCGCGCCTCGCAAGCTCGCCGGCGTCTCCGCCGTCTGGCAGCGTCAGCCACGAGAAGAAACCGCCCTTCGGAAATGTCCAGCGCGTGCCGACCGGCATGCAACGTTCGAGCGCCGCCAGCATCCGCTCCCACTTGCGCCGGTACAGCGATCGAGATTGCGCGAGCTGCTCGTCGATCCAGCCGCGGCGAACGTACTCCTCGAACAGCCGCTGTCCGAGGGCACCCGCGCACTGGTCGGTGTTCTGCTTCGCCGAGACGAGCTGCGCCGACACGTCGGCCGGGCCAACCGCCCAACCGAGCCGCACACCGGGGAACAACGTCTTCGACGTCGTGCCCGCCTGCAAGACCACGTCGGGGGCAAGGCTCCAGAGACTAGGCTCAGCCTCGTCTTCGAAGCCGAGCTCACGGTAGGCGACGTCCTCGACGATCAGGAAGCCGTGACGGCGCGCGAGCTCGACCAGGAGCTCGCGCCGCCCGCGAGAGAGGCTGACTCCTGCCGGGTTCTGGTGGTCCGGGATGGTGTAAACGAGCTTTGGACGCAGGCCGTCAGCGAGGCGCCGTTCCAACTCGTCGATCTCGAGTCCGTGCTCGTCCATTGGGATCGCGACGACGTGAGCCTCGAAGCTCCGGAACGCCTGGATCGCGCCGAGGTAGGTCGGGCCCTCGACGACAACGACGTCGCCGCGGTCGAGGAACGACTTGCCGACGAGCTCGAGCGCTTCGATCGCGCCGCTCGTGATCACCAGCTCGTCCTCTGCTGGGCGGCGGCCCTGCAGCGCGTGGAGCCTGCCGGCGATCGCGTCGAGCGGGCCGGCGAGCCCCCGCGTGGGCGCGTACTGGAAGGCGGACGACTCACCCGCGGCGGCGAATTCCTCGAGCAACGCGGAGGCGCGCTCACGCGGGAACGTCAGCGGGTCGGGGAAGCCACCGGCAAACGAGATCAAGTCCGGCCGGCCCAGGAACGCAAGGACAGCGGCGATCCCTTCACCGACGTCCCCGCGCGTCCGCGCCGCAAAGAGCCGGTCCCAGCGAGGCGTCTCGCGCGCTACTGCCATGTGACCCAATATAGAAGAGTGGGCTCGAGTGGCCCTTTAGCGGACGAGAGGAGAGAAATCGTGAACAGTGCCAGGGCGACTCGGTACCGCTGGGAGGACATGCCGAAGGAGCAGCTCAAACCGGACCTCGGACGGCGCCTCATCTCCACGGAACGGCTGATGCTGGCGCATGTCTACCTCGAGAAGGGTTGTGTCGTCCCGACACACTCGCACGAGAACGAACAGCTGACCTACATCCTCGAGGGCCTTCTTCGTTTCTCCCTCGGCGACGACGAGTCGGAGGTCGTCGACGTCGCCGCCGGCGAGGTCCTCCATATCCCTTCGCACCTGCCGCACAAAGCGGAGGCGCTGGAGATGACGCTCGACGTCGACATCTTCTGCCCACCTCGGCAGGACTGGCTCGACGGGTCGGACGCCTATCTGCGACGCACGTGAGTTTCGCCAGAAACACCAAAGGCGCCGTTCGCCGGCGCCTTTGCTAACGACCTTAGCTGCAGCCGAGGCTCAATCGCGGGATCTCGAGACAGCCTCGGGTTATGCCTTCCGTGTCGCTCGTTCGTCTTCGTAGCTGCGAAGGAGGAGGACGGCGTTGTGGCCCCCGAACCCGAAGCTGTTGCTGAGCGCGATCTTCAGCTCGGCGTGGCGCGCTTTGTTCGGGACGTAGTCGAGGTCGCAGCTTGGGTCGGGGTTCTCGTAGTTGATCGTCGGCGGCGCGATGTTGTCCCTGAGCGCAAGAACGGTTACCGCTGCCTCGACCGCTCCGGCAGCGCCGAGGCAGTGGCCGACCGCACCCTTGATCGACGAGATCGGCGTCGACCGCGCCTTCTCCTGGCCGAGAGCGGCCTTGATCGCCACCGTTTCGGTGGCGTCGCCGAGTTCGGTCGAGCTCGCATGCGCGTTGACGTAATCGACATCCTGCGGTGCGACTCGGGCGTCTCGAAGCGCGGCGATGATCGCTCGGGCCTGTCCGCTCCCTGCCGGGTCGGGCTCGGTCATATGGAAGGAGTCGGAGCTGACGCCGTAACCGCCTACCTCCGCGTACACTCTCGCGCCGCGTGCGCGCGCGTGTTCCACCTCCTCGAGTACGAGCACCGCTGCACCCTCCCCCATCACAAAGCCATCCCTGCCCGCATCGAATGGCCGGCTCGCACTGGCGGGATCGTCATTGCGACGCGACAGTGCACGCATCGCGGCAAAGCCGGCCATCGCCAACGGCGTGATGCCCGCCTCGCTCCCGCCGCACAGCATCACCTCGGCGCGGCCAAGCCTGATCGCGTCATACCCTCCCCCCACGGCCATCGTCGAGGCAGCGCAAGCCGTACAGGGCGACCCAAGTGGACCGCGCAACCCGAGCTCGATCGAGATCCAACCCGCCGCCATGTTCGGCATGAACGCGGTGACCAACGTCGGATGAATCCGTC
Organism: Gaiellales bacterium; assembly: GCA_038237145.1. Lineage (GTDB taxonomy): Bacteria > Actinomycetota > Thermoleophilia > Gaiellales > Gaiellaceae > 3-1-20CM-4-69-9. The sequence goes on along the minus strand of JBBRZA010000006.1, from coordinate 6,748 downwards.
CGGCCTCCGCAAGCTCGCGACAGCACTCAGCCAAACTCGTGACACCACCCTGAGCGGTAGCCATCACCGCGCCCACCCGATCCGGCTCACTGGCGACGTCGAGCTCGGCGTCGGCCTCGGCCATGCGCGCCGCCGCCACCGCAAACTGCGCGAAGCGATCGAGCCGTCTCAACGTCCGCCGCTCGAGCCAGTTCTCCGGCTCAAATGCCCCCGCCTCGCAAGCGATACGAACCGGGTGCCCATCCGGGGCGAAGGCAGTGATCACCGAACCCGCACTCTCACCGGCGACTAACCGCCGCCACGTCGTTTCGATATCCGAGCCGAGCGGCGTCACCGCACCCAAACCCGTCACGACAACACGCCGCTCCGGGAAGCTCATGGCCCCACCACGATCATGTTCGTCAGACCCCGCAAGATTCCCATCTCCCGCATCATGCCCAGCGGCTACTGACGCGCGACGGCGTACACCTTCCAGGCGCCGGGGACGCCCTTCAGCTCATGCGAACCGCGATCCTCGAATCTGAGGTCCGAGCCGACCATCAAATCCTTGACTGTCTGGGAGACGAGGACTTCGGATGGCGCGGCCATTGCTGCGACTCGCGCGCCGATGTTCACTGCGACGCCGCCCACCTTGCTGTCAAGGCGTTCCATTTCCCCCGTATGCAGTCCTGCGCGCGCCTCGATTCCGAGCGGCCGGACCGCGTCGACGATCGCCGTCGCGCAGCGGACGGCTAGTGCTGGGCCCTCGAAGGAAGCGAAGAACCCGTCGCCGGCGGTATCCATCTCGACGCCCCTGTACCGCGCGAGGAGCGTTCGAGTGGCCGAATGATGCTGCTCGACGACCTCTCGCCACCGACGATCCCCGAGTGCGGCGGCACGTTCCGTCGAGCCGACAATGTCGGTGAAGAGAACCGTTGCCAGGACACGGTCGAACGACTCGTCCTCCTCGCGAATCGCCGCGAGAAAACGGCCGACCTCGTCGACAATCGCGTCTGCCCTGGCGTACCAGTGGAAGTGATGGCCTCCCTGGCCCGAGTGCTCGACGATGCGGGCACCGGGGATCTTGGTTGCGACAAAGCGACCCGTCTCGGGCAAGACCTCGTAGAACGAATCGGTGTCGACCAGAAGTCGGCACCTGGATCGAAGGGAGCACGGCCCGAACGTCGGTCTCGAGGTAACTGTCCAACTCGGCGGCGAGCCCGCCGAGAGTCACCGATGCTCGCGCCTAACGACTGAACCATTCGCCTTCGTCGCCGTGTGGAGCGTCCCACCAGTCTGTCGTACCCCAGGTGTCACGCACGAGCTCGATCTGCTTCTGCCAACGGCTGAGCGCAGGCATCCACGGCGTTTCGTCGGTAGGTAGATACGTGACCTGCGGGTCGACAAGGATCAGGGGCCTTCGTTCGCTCGGGATAGACGGCAGCGAACAGCGACGCGACGATCGCCGATTCGTAGGTCGCGAGGACCGCGACCTGCTCCGAGCGAACCTCGCTCATCACGGCAAGGATGTCGTCTGTGAGAACGTCAACGTCGGGCACCGAGCCAGGGGTGAACCTCTCCGAACAACCCCAGCCACGCCGATCGGTGACGATCAGTCGTCCATGGCGGGCAAGCCGGCGCAGGAAGTTCGCGAGGTGCCGGCTTTCCCAATTCATGTCGACGTTCGAGCAGTACCCCTGCAGATAAAGGAGATCCGGCTCGCCCTGGCCGACGACCTGGTACGCGAGCGAAACTTCGCCGTTCCATGCGTAACGCGTCTCAGGACGCTGCATGTCGCCATCGTCTCATGGCGCGGCGGCCTCGACGTGTTCGCCCGGCCGTTCTAGACTTGATTTCCCGAAATCGGAGGTGACGGATGACGACCCTGGCAGCCCTCCACGCCGATCGCATCGAGGCCCTCTCGGCGAGTCTCTCGGGCACGGTGCTCCAGCCCGGCGACGACCGCTACGAAGCCGCGCGCCTCGTCCACAATGGGCTCATCGACAAGCGGCCGGCGCTGATCGCACGGTGCCGCGGGGTGGCAGACGTCAGCACTGCGCTGGCTTTCGCGCGCGAGGCGGGTCTGGAGATCTCGATTCGGGGCGGTGGACACAACATTGCCGGGCGCTGCGTCACCGATGGCGGCCTGATGATCGATCTCGCCGAGATGAGGGGCACGTACGTCGATCCGCAGGCACGGACGATGCGTGCACAGGGGGGCGTCCTCTGGTCGGACTTCAACCGAGAGGCGGCTGTGCACGGGTTGGCCGTCACCGGCGGCGCGATCTCGTCGACCGGGATTGCAGGGTTCACACTCGGCGGGGGCCTCGGCTGGCTGATGGGTGTCCACGGTCTCGCCGCCGACAATTTGCTCTCCGTCGAGCTCGTAACCGCAGACGGCGCGGTGCTCAACGTCACGGAAGAGTCCGAGCCCGATCTCTTTTGGGCGCTCCGGGGCGGCGGTGGCAACTTTGGCGTCGCGACGTCGCTCGAATATCGTCTCCACCCACTTCGCGAGGTCGTCGGAGGTCTGATCGCCCACCCCTTCGAGGCGGCTGGGGACATCATGCGCTTCTATCGGGAGTTCACGAAGTCCGTCCCCGACGACCTCACTGTGTTCGCAGGGCTCGTTTACGCACCGGGCAGCGCCGACATACGACTCGCGGCACTGGTGGTCTGTCATGCCGGGTCGGCCGAACAAGCGCAGAAAGACCTCGCGCCACTGCAAGAGTTTGGCGAGCCGGTCCTCGTCGAGGTTGGCCCGATGCCGTACCCGGTCATGAACACGCTCCTCGACGACGGCTTTCCGCGAGGCGCGCTGAACTACTGGAAGTCGAGCTTTGTCGAGCAACTCGACGACGAGCTGATCGACCTCGCGATCGAGCAGTTCGAGACGACGCCGTCGCCCCTCAACGCCGTCCTTTTCGAGCACTTCCACGGCGCTGTCACACGGGTGGGTGCAAGCGACACCGCTGTCCCCCACCGCGAAGTGGGATACAACCTCCTCCTGCCAAGCGTGTGGCTCGACGCGGCTGACACGGACGCCAACATCGCCTGGACGCGGGCGACGTTCGATCTCTTCAGCCCGTACTTTGCGGACCGCCGCTGGCTCAACTATTTCAGCGACGATGACGGCGCAGATGCAGTGCGGGCCGCGTACGGCCCAAACTACGACCGGCTCCTCGAGGTGAAGCAGCGCTACGACCCCGAGAACGTGTTTCACCTGAACCACAACATCGATCCGGCGGGTCGCGGATAATTCGTTCACCCATCCGAGGAACCCGTCGCCCGAGAACTCGACCTCCGGCCAGTATCGCCAGCGCCATAGGGCGGCGCAGCCAGCCCGAATCCAGGAGACGCTGAGCAGGAAATGGCGGAATCTGCAGAACAGCGACAGCCTCGAGCAGCCAAAGTGAACCTGTTGCTCTGCGCTCAGTGCGGATCGATCAGCGGCCTGTCTGCAAGCGGCTGGCGCGGATACCGGACCGATGATCCGAAGCTTGATCTTGGTCCGGCGTTGGCGTTCTTCTGCCCAGCCTGTTCGACGCGCGAGTTCGACGCTAAGTAGATCGGCGCTAATACGCAACCGCAGCGGGCGGACGTTCCTCGGCAACGCGGACGGCGACGACGCTTTGAGCAGCACATCGCTTGGCACGATCGGCAGCAGGGCGCGACAGCCGCGCTGCTGGCGAACCCGAACCTGCCAGGAGACTGACGCGTGAGACGCTCAGCCGTGGCAGGGCCGCAGCGGGATAATGTCGTCAGCCATGAGTGAACAGCTCGATCGTCGGATCGTGGCGGTGGTGTTCACCGACATGGTTGGCTACACGGCGCTGATGCAGGCGGACGAGCGCCTGGCGCTCGAGAAGCGAGATCGGTACGTGAGTGCGCTTGACACCCACCACGACGCGCACGGCGGGACGATCGTGCAGCGGCTGGGCGATGGCAGCATGAGCATGTTCCCGAGCGCGCTCTCGGCCATTCTCGCGGCGGTGGTCATCCAGCGTGAGCTCACTCCGCAGGGCGTTCCGGTGCGCATTGGCGTCCACGTCGGCGACGTGATCGTCGAGGCGGAGCGACTGACGGGCGACGCGGTGAACATCGCCGCCAGGATCGAGTCGTTCGCTATACCGGGTGGAGTGATGCTGTCCGACACCGCGTTCGACCAGATCAAGAACCGAAGCGATGTGGACGTCGTCGGGCTCGGGCGGTTCAGGCTCAAGAATGTCGGCCGCCCGTTTGAGCTCTACGCGGTCTCGGTTGACGGCATCGTCATTCCAGATCCTGCAGCGCTCGAGGGAAAGGGCGAGCGCTTCGCCAGTTTGCCGAGCAATCTCCCTGATCCTTCCTTGCCTCTTGTCGGGCGGGCGGATGACCTGACCTCGCTGGTCGAGCTCGCCCGCGAGCATCGCCTCGTCACGATCACGGGCCCGGGTGGTGTCGGCAAGACGCGGGTCGTCGTCGAACTCGGGCGTCTGCTTGCGTTCGAGTTTCTCGACGGCGTCGCGTTCATCACGTTCGTCAACATCTCCGATCCCGCGCAGTTTCTCCCCGCGCTCGCGGACGCAATGGACGTGAAGGAGGCCGAGGGACGCACGCTCGGCGAAGGCGTCATTGCACTGATCGGCGACAAGAAGGCGCTGCTGCTCCTGGACAACCTCGAGCAAATTGTGGCGGCCGCTTCCGAGGTGGCCGAACTGATCGAGCGCTGCCCGGCCTTGCGGATCGTCGCCACGAGCAGGACGCCGCTCAGACTCGCATCCGAATGCGAGTACCTGCTTGCTCCTCTTGAGCTCCCACCCGCGTCGGGGCGTGGCGCGGTCGCGTCCCTGATCGAGTATCCGGCGATAGCACTGTTCATCGAGCGGGCGCGGGCGACCAGGGGCTCCTTTGAGCTGACCCCCGAGAACGCCGAGGCTGTCGACGCGGTCTGCCGGCGCCTGGACGGCCTGCCGCTCGCGCTAGAGCTTGCCGCAGCTCGGTTGCGCCTGCTCTCCCCCGAAGCGCTGCTCGAGCGACTCGACCGCGCACTCCACGTCCTCACGTCCGGCCCTCGCGACATCCACGAGCGGCAGCAGACGTTGCGCGCCACGATCGACTGGAGCCACTCGCTGCTCGAAGAACCTGACAAGCGGCTGTTTCGTCGCATCGCCGTGTTCGCGGGCGGATGCACTCTCGCCGATCTCGAGGCCGTCTGCGCGGAGCCCGGCGAAACCATCCTCGATGAATTGGAGTCGCTCCTCGACAAGGCCCTCGTGCAGGCGGATGCCCGGAGTGGTCGGCTGCGGATGCTGCAGACGATCGGCGAGTACGCCCGCGAACGGCTCGAGAGCGCCGGCGAGACCCGCGAGCTAGCCCTGCGACACGCGAATCGCTATGCAGAGGTCGCGCACGAGATCGGGGCCGAGGTCGAGGGCAGAAATCAGGTCAGCGCGGTCGAGCGCGGCATCGCCGAAGAAGGGAACCTCCAGACCGCTGTCGAGACGCTCCTCGCAGAGGCGAAAGACGGCGACGCAGCCGCCTGCGAGACCGGCCTGCGGGTCTGCGGTGACCTTTGCATGTACTGGCACATCCGCGGCAAGAACATCACCGCGCGCGAGTTCTCGACCTCGTTCCTCGAGGTCGACGCCGACGGTTCACCCAGCGTGGGCCGCGCAGGCGCGCTCATCACGGCCGGGCTGGCCTCGTGGATGCTCGGTGAGCTCGAGCGTGCAAAGGACGAACACATCGAAGCACACCGCATCGCCGCAGAGCTCAACGCCGGCCGTGAGCTCTGCCTCGCCGCCTTCCTCGGTGCGATCGGGCTCATCGGCGACGATCTCGAAGCGGGACTCAGGTTGACAAGCGAGAGTATCGAGCGAAGCCGAGCAATGGACTTCGCCTGGGGCGAAGGATTCGCGTCGACCATCGAAGGCATCCTTCACACCGTCGCGGGCGACCTCGACATCGCCGACCGAAGCTACTCCCACGCGCTCGAAATCCAGCAGAGGATCGGCGACCAGGAGGGAACCGGCCTGTCCCTCGGCGGATTCGCTCAGCTCGCAGCGCTACGCGGAGATCTGGCGGCCGCCATCGATCTCTACGGCCAGTCGCTGGCCGCATTCGAAACCATCGGTGACCGCGCCGAAGAAGCCCGGATCCTCTCCGAGATGGCCTGGACGCACCTGTCGCACAACGACCCCGCGAGCGCCCGCCGCTACTTCCTCGACTCAGCGCAGGCCTACACCGACGTGGCAAGCGTCCGAGGCGCCGGCCTCTCGCTGATCGGGCTCGCTGCCGCCGAGACGGTCGAAGACCGGCCCCGAAACGCCGTTCAGCTCGCCGCGGCGGCAGAGCTATACGCCCAGCAGGAAGGGATCGTCAACGTGTACTCCGACGAGACACCGGGCCGCCAATACGTCGACCGAGCGCGAGCAGCGCTCTCAGCCGACGAACTGAACAAAGCAACAGGAGTTGGCCGCGGACTCACGATCCGCGAAGCACTCGACCTGGCCAGACTGGCTGAAGCGGCCCCGGTCTAGACACGAAGGCCAAAGCGATCGCGAACCGGTTGATCCTGCCACCGGAGACCCTCGAGGTTCCCGGCGGGCGCCTCAGCGAGCTGACCGATTCTCGAAGCGTGGCCTGTGCCAGTGATGCTTCTATGTCTGTCAAGTCGCCAGTGGCGGTCCGTGTTCGAGTAGCCGGTGGAGGCTGCGGGCGAGGTAGCGTTTGAGGCAACGGTTTGCCTCGCGTCGGGTCTTGCCCTCCTGCAGACGCCGTTCGATGT
>JBBRZA010000005.1:0-71355 GCA_038237145.1 Gaiellales bacterium | reverse complement strand
GGCCTGCTCGTTCGGCAAAGCCTTCGTCAGCAGATTCGACGTGGGGCAGATCTCCAGCACGATTCCCGCATCGCGCAGCACGGTCATCAGCTCCGGATCGCCGGCTGCCAGGATGCCGTGGCCGATCCGGTCTGGCCGAAGCGACTCGACGACCTCGCCGATCTCCTCACGGCCCATGTCGCCGCCCTCTTCGCCGACATGAATCGTCACGCCGAGTCCGGCAGCTCGCGCCTCTTCCACCATGGGCACGACCTGGTGGTAGTCGTAGCGACCGCCGCCCGGACGCGGTCCTGCGATGTCGACGCCGACGACCCCACGTGGTGCCCAGGCGATCGCCTTCTCGACGATGATCGAGTTCTGCTCGGCGGTGAACGTCCGGTCCATCATCAGGATCAGACCGGCGCGCACCTGCGGGTACTCGAGGCTTGCACGGTCGAGGCCGCGGATCGCGGCGAGGATGATGTGGTCGAGGTCGCGCTCGCCGCCGCGGTTTCGCTTCATCGGGTTGAAGCGGAGCTCGAGCGTCGTGATCCCCTGCGAGCGATAGGCGCCGCCGATCGCGGCGTGCACCGAGCGCTCCACGGCGATCGGGCTCGACTGGATCAGCTCCGTCCAGTGGTAGATCTGATCGAGCGCATCGAGGTTCGCGACACCGCGCGGATCGGACACGGTGACGAGGCGGTCGAACTCCCAGAAGTCCTTCACCGGGAGAGCGATGCCCTGCTCGTGCGCGAGGCTCCAGAGGATGTCGGATGCGACCGAGCCGCCGAGATGGGTGTGCAGTTCGGCGAGGCCTTCCATGGCGGAAGTCTAGAGCGCGGTCGTAGTGCGCCCTCAGGCCCATATCCTCCGCGGCATGAAGGTGGGCATTGTCGTTCCGTACTCCTGGTCCTTCTGGGGGGCGGTGGTCGAGCACGCGGAGCTCCAGGCCGATGCACTGCGCCGGCAGGGCGTCGACACGCGCACGATCATCGGCAACGACCCACCCGGCAGCTTCACGCGCGTGCTCCACCCGCGCTCGGGGCGCCACGACACGCCGCCGCCCGACATCATCCCTGTCGGCCGCTCGGTGATCGTGCCCGCGAACGGGACGCTGCCGAACATCGTGCTCTCGCCGCGGACTGCCGGGCGCGTCTCGCGCGCGCTCGAACGCGAGCGCTTCGACATCCTCCACCTCCACGAGCCGATGACGCCGGCGATCTGCGTTGCTGCCCTGGCACTGGCGAAGGTTCCGGTCGTCGCGACCTTTCATGCGCACGGCAGGCTCGCTTGGATGAAGCCCGCCGTGCCGGTCTGGGGTTTCCTCATGGATCGGCTCGATCACCGCATCGCCGTCTCGCCGCATGCGCGTGACACCGCGAACCGGTGGCTGCCGGGCGAGTACGAGATTCTCCCGAACGGCGTTCTGATCCCCCCGAAAGCAGATCCGCATGGGCGCGAGCACCAGATCCTCTTCGCCGGGCGGCAGGAGGCGCGCAAGGGGTTGCACGTGCTGCTCCGTGCCTGGCGCGAGATCCGTCAGCGAACGGGCGCCCGGCTGCGCATCGTCGGGGCCGATCCGCTCGCCGTTCGCCTGCTGCTGACGCGCGAGCGCGTCCCTGATGACGGGATCGACATCCTCGGGTTCCTGTCCCAGGAAGAGCTCACCGCCGAGCTGTTGCGGGCTAAGGCGCTTGTTGCTCCGTCGCTCGGTGGGGAAAGCTTCGGGATGGTGCTCACCAGGGCCTATGCCTGTGCCACTCCGGTCGTCGCGTCCGACATCGACGGATACCGTGAAGTGATGACGAAGGAGGCCGCCGTCTCCTTCCCGGCAGGCGACGAGCGGGCGCTCACCGACGCCGTCGTCGGCCTGCTGGAGGACGAGCCGCGCCGCGCCGCGCTCGGGGAAGGAGCGCGCCGGCTTGCGATCGAGCGCTACTCCTGGGACGACATCGGGCGGCGACTCGTGGAGATCTACGAACAGGCGGTAGCGGAGTCGTGAGATTCCTGCGCAGCGGCTGGGTCCGGGCCGCGCTCGTCCTGCTCGGCGCTGTCGGCGTGTTCGCGGCGCTCTGGTGGCACGGGCCGGCGTGGGGCGGGGTCGCCGATGCGTTCGCCGCGGTCGAGTGGCGCTGGGTTGCCGCCGCCGTCGGCCTGAACCTGCTCTCGGTGCTCGTGCGTGCGCTTGCGTGGCGCACGGTGATCGTGCAGGCGTTCGAACCGCCCTACCCGAGCTTCATGCTCGTCTTTTCCGCTTTCTCCGTCGGTCTTTTCGCGAACGCGCTGCTGCCGGGGCGCATCGGCGAACTGGCCCGCGTTGCGGTGCTGAACAGGCGCATGCGCCAGCCCGGCGCCTGGGCACGCTTGCTCGGAACCGTCTTCGCGCACCGCGTCTTCGATCTCGTCGCGGTCATGGCGCTGATCGTGTACGTGCTGCTGACCGCGCACATCCCAAACTGGGCGGTTACGAGCCTGATTGCCGTGGTCGTCGTTGGCATCGTCCTGTTCACGGTCGCGGTGCTGGGTGCACGCAGCGATAGCTATGCGGGTCTCGAGGAGGGGCTCGGTGCGGTGCGCAAAGTGGTGAGGCTCGCGCGTTACGGCCTGAGCGTCATGCGCCGCCCCGCAGCCGCTGCGCTCGCACTCCTCTTCCAGTTGCTCGGCTGGACATGTCAGCTCTTCGCCGTCTATACGTCGATGCGCGCGTTCGGGATCCACGAGCCGCTGCCGGCCGCCGGGCTCGTCCTCGTGCTGATGAACGTTGCGACGGTCTTCCCGCTCTGGCCCGGGAACGTCGGCCTCGTGCAGGCAGCGGTCGCGCTGCCCCTCTTCACCTACTACGGCGTCGCGAAGGCGAACGGGATTGCGTTCGGGTTCGGTCTGCAGATCATCGAGGCATCGGTGGGAATCGGCGTCGGCCTGATCTTCCTCGCGCGGGAAGGGCTGTCTGTCGCAATGCTCAGAGTGATGCCGGATGTGGGGCAGGCAGACACCCCGGCACGTGAGCAGTCGCGCGCGGAGGCGTTGGCGGAGACCGATGCCGAGCGTGCGCGCGCTCGCCTGTCCGGCTAGCCTCAAAGGCGTCCTGTCGGCGCACGAGGCGGCGGCCGCGCTGGCGGAGGGATTGCGCTCGTGGGCTGAGGTCGACGAGCTCCCCGTCGCCGACGGTGGGGAGGGGACGCTCGACGTGCTGCACTCCGCGCTGGGTGGGGAGTGGCGCGAGGCGGAGGTGTCCGACGCATTCGGGCGGCCACGCGTCGCGCGCTGGCTCGTCACCGCGGATGGCACGGCATTGCTCGAGGCCGCGGAGGCGATTCCGCTCGATCCGGAGCGGCTCGATCCGTTCGCAGCCTCGAGTCGCGGGCTCGGTGAGCTCATACGTGCGGTCGGGCAACCGCGCGAGCTGCACGTCGGTCTCGGCGGAACGGCGAACGTCGACGGGGGAGCCGGCCTGCTCGAGGTGCTCGACGAGTTGCCGGCCCCGACGTGGGTCGCGTGGGACGTCGATGTCCCGCTCTTGGATGCAGCCAGAGTCTTTGCCGCGCAGAAGGGCGCCTCGCCAGCCGATGCACGCGAGCTCGAGGCGCGGCTCGCCGGCATGGAAGAGCTCGCGCCGTTTGCGGAGCTACCCGGAGCTGGCGCGGCCGGCGGGCTGGGCGCCGCGTTTGCATCACTCGGTGCCGAGTTGCTGCCCGGCGCGTCCCTTGTGCTCGGTTTGATCGGCTTCGATCCCGGCGGCTACGACCTCGTCGTCACGGGCGAAGGAACGGTGGACCGAACCACGACGCGCGGCAAAGCTCCGGGCGAGATCGCCCGACGCAGCGTAGCGGCGAAAGTCCGTTGCATCGTTTTCGGCGGCCGCGTCGCGGAGGCTCCGCAGGAGCTCGAGGTGTTCCCCCTGTCCGGTGACCCGAAGCGGGCGAAACAGGATCTTATTGCCCTCGGGAAACTCCTGAGCGATGTGGAAGCCGAGTAGTGTCGTCTCAATCGCAAAGGGACGGAGGTCATGGGAGATGGAGTCAGGTGCCTATGCAGCGGGTGGAGATCAATACCCCGTGCAGTTTTCGGTCGACTATCCGGACCGCGACCTCAATCGGCTGACCACGGCGTTCAGGATCATCGTTGCGATCCCGATCATCATCGTGCTAGCCGCGCTCGGGAGCAGCGAGTGGAGCGGCAACTGGGGCGACGGAAGCCCGGGGACAGGCACGTGGGTCGCAGGATCAGGCGGTGCGATCGTCTTCTTCCCGGCCTTGCTAATGATCGTGTTCCGGCAGAAGTATCCGCGCTGGTGGTACGACTGGAACCTCGAGCTGATGCGGTTCGAGAACAGGGTCGGGGTGTATCTCGGCTTGATGGACGACCGATACCCGTCCACCGACGAGCGCCAGTCCGTCACTCTCGAGTTTCCGTATCCAGACGCGAAGCAAGGCCTGAACCGGTGGCTTCCGCTCGTCAAGTGGTTCCTCGCGATCCCGCACTACATCGTTCTGCTGTTCCTGGGTATCGCGGCGATCGTGTGCGTCATCATCGCGTGGTTCGCGATCCTCTTTACCGGGCGTTATCCCAGAGGGCTCTTCGACTTCGTCGTGGGCGTCATGCGGTGGGGCAATCGCGTCACCGCATACGCATTCGTCCTGGTGACGGACCAGTACCCGCCTTTCCGGCTGAGCCCGTAACGTCTGGGGTCAGACCCTTGCGGTTCGGGACGTGACCGCTGTGACCGTGACCCGAAGAGCTGGGGTCAGACCCTTGCGGTTCGGGACGTGACGGCTGTGACCGTGACTCGAAGAGCTCGAGTCAGTGCGGAGGGGTTACGGCCGGGCAGACTCGGCGCGCCGGGCGAGTTCCTCGATCTTGCCGTGCGCGGCGTCGAGCCTGCCGACGCAGAGCCTGTAGAGCTCCTCGCCACGCTCCCACATCTGAATCGCCTCGTCCAGGCCCGCTTCGCCTCGCTCGAGCCGCTCGACGATCTGCTCCAGCTCGCGCTGCGCGTCTTCGAAAGTCGGCTCCGTGCTCACTCGACGCGCGCCCCGAAGCGGCCGTCCGCAACTTCGACCTCGACCTCGTCGCCTGCAGCGACCACTGCCGACGAGCGGACGATCTCGTCCTGCTTACGTACGATTGCGTAGCCACGCTCGAGCGTTGCGCGTGGCGAGAGCGCACGGAGACGTCCCGCTGCCTGCTCGAGGCGTGCCCGCTTGCGCTCGACCGCGAGCGCGGGTGCGCGACGAAGGCGGTCATGTGCGTGCACGAGTCTTTCGCGGCGACGCTCGACCACCGCCCGTGCGCCGCGCGCAAGGCCGCTGCGCGATCGGTCCAGCCGCGCGACCAGCTCTGACGCATCGGGGACGACGAGCCGCGCGGCCGCGGTGGGCGTCGATGCGCGGGCATCCGCAGCGAAGTCGCAAAGCGGGTTGTCCTGCTCGTGACCGACGGCGGAGACGACAGGCACCGGGCAAGCCGCGATCGCGCGCACAAGCCTTTCATCGCTGAACGGGAGCAGGTCCTCGAAGCTTCCGCCGCCGCGCGACAGAACGATGACCTCCACCCCGGGCGCGGCGGCGACCGCTCGTAGCGCCTCGATCATCGCGTTCGCGGCGAGCGGGCCCTGGACGAGGGTCTCGGCGACGACGATGCGAGCCGCCGGAAAGCGTGCGCTGATCGTGGCGAGCACGTCCTTCTTCGCCGCAGCGTCGTTGCCCGTGACGAGGCCGATCTTCCGCGGCAGGAACGGGAGCGGGCGCTTGCGCTCGAAGACGCCCTCCGCCGCCAGCTTCTTCTTTAGGCGCTCGAGTGCCGCGAGGTGATCTCCGAGGCCGAAGCGCTCGATCGACAGCGCGCGCATGCGGAAATCGCCGCGTGCCTCGAACAGCTCGGGCCGTCCGAAGACGTGGACACGCTCGCCGTCAGTGAGGTCGAGACGGAGCGCGTCGAAACGGCTGCGCGCCATCGTCACGCCGAGGCAGGCCCCGTCGTTCGGACCCTTCAGCGTGAGGAAGACCGATTGCCAGCGCTCGTTGCGCCGTAACTCGGTGACTTCGCCTTCCACCCACACGGTCGGGAGCCGCTGCAGCCATTCGGCCACACCGCGGTTGAACGCCGCGACGGCGTAGACCTTGCGGTCGCCGTACTGGATCGCCTCGACTTTGGACATCGGTGATCCAGCATGCCACGCTGACCGCCCTGGCCGCCGTCATACGGGTGGCCGCACGACTGAGAACTTCGCGCCGACGAAGTCGCCGTTCCGTCCGAGCTCATCGAGACGCAGCTCGATCCGGCGGGGCAGCAGAGGCGCGCCCCCACCCAGTGTGACCGGCGCAATCGACACGATGACCTCGTCCAGCAGCCCGACGTCGGCGAACTGACCGGCCAAGTCTCCTCCAGCTCGCGGTGGGTGAAGACCCAGCACGGGATGTCGTACAGCCACTTCCACTCCGCCGGGTCCTTGTCCGCGAACTCGTAGTCGAGGATCCATTCGTACGTCGTCGACCCCATCGCCAGCGCACCGACGTTGGCGATGAACGCGCCGTAGTTCAGGGGGCCGTCGTCCTCCTGCTTCCGGGTGAACAGCCAGTCCAGCGAGTTGTCGGGGTCGGCGATGAAGCCGTCGAGGGAGGTCGCCGTGTAGTACTGAGTGAGGCTCACGATGCACTCCTTCCACCCGCTTGGCAGATCCGCGCATCAGGATCTGAGCCATCTATATGCGGCTCGGTCCCAGCGAACGCCATCCGTACTGCACGAGGCCCACGGCCAGCAGAAGAACGAAGAGCGCGAAAAGGCCATGCAATCCGTTGATCCAACTGCCGCTCTTGTCGGTGTCGCCGATCAGGAGAACCTGGATCGTTCCGATCACCGGCAGGAGAGCCGCCAGGCCAACGCGTGACCAGGATCCCCAGTAAGCGACGAGAGCGAACAGGAACACGACGATCTCGACGCTGTGCGTGATCGCGCCGCCAGTGGTATGCATGTCAAGCGCACCCGTTCCGGCGCCGCGCGCGTACGCCGCTATCGAGAAAGCTTGCAGCAACACGCCGATGACGACGACCGACGCTGCCAGCAAGTAGAGCCACAGGAAAACCCGTCGCACGCGCGAGGTGCGCACCCTGTGTGCCTCAGCTGACCCTGATGCGACGACTCCGCACGAATCGTGTGTCTAACAGATAGCGGATCGGCATGTCGGGAGATGCGACTGCGGTCACTGCTTACAGGAGGAGGCCCATCACTATCGGTCGAGAGCGCGAAGCGCGAGATCGACCGTGGCATCGAGGTCGAGGTTCGCCCCAGCCGCCCATGCCTCTTCGAAGCCGGGGCCCAGCGCGTTTCCCGCGGCGTCCACTGTATCGTCCAGCAGCTGTCTCTCAGCCAGGTCGAGGTCGATGCTGTGCACTCGGCGCAGCTCTTCGTCGGCCGCGCACAGGCCGGCGGCAGCGTATGGATCACCACGCGCGAGCACCAGGGCAGCGGCGAGCGGGAGCGTCCACGACAGCGTGAGTACGTTACGAATCGAGTGGCTGAGCTCCAAGCTCTCGCGGAGGTTGACGGCGGCGCCCTCGAGGTCACCGTGGCGGCGGGCGAGGACGGCAAGCGTGGCAAGAGAGGTGGCCGCCCCGTAGGTGTCGCCGAGCTCACGATGACCTTCGAGGGCTTCCTTTATTAGCGCCGCCGCACGTTTGTCGTCGCCCTCGGCGAGAACGATGTCGGCAAGATTCCCTTTTGCGATTGCCGCGCCACGGAGGTCTCCACTCGCCTCCGCGAGCCCGAGCGCTTCGGTGAGGATCGCCTTTGCGTGCTGGGGATCGGAATCGACGTATGTTCCCGAGAGATGAGCTAGCGCGAGAATGAGCCAGCGGATTTCGCCCAAGCGCCGTAAGAGCCCCGCCGACTCCTCGAACTGGGTGCGTGCCCGGTCGACATCGCCGCGGGCCTCGGCCATGTGAGCTGCACCGAACAGGCCGCGCGCACGGGCCGTTTCGGAAGCATTGGCAGCGACTGCAAACACGCGCTCGTACCAGCGCGACGCCTCGGCAATCTGGCCCCGGCTCCACCAAAAGCGCCAGATCGTTCCCGCGAGCATCAGAGCGCGCTCGCCGTCCCCGCGATCGCACACATACGTGAGCGCCTCACGGATGTTGTCCTCTTCGACACCGATACGCTCGTACCACCGTCGCTGCTCAGATCCCGTGAGATTCGGTTCGGCCTCCTCGACGAGCGCGAGGTAGAAACTGAAGTGACGTTCCCGGATGTCCTGACGCTCATCGCCCTGTTCGAGCAGGCCGGCGGCGTACTCGCGGATCGATTCGAGCATCCAGTAGCGAGGCCCCTGCTCCGTCTCGCGCTTCCGAAGCAGACTCTTGTCGAGGAGCGACTGAAGCGGGTCCGGCTCGGCGCCGGCGACCTGCTCCGCGGCCTCGTAGCTGCAGCCGCCGGCGACGACGGAGAGACGCCCGAAGAGCTCCTGCTCCTCTGCGCTCAGCAGGTCGTACGACCACTCGATCGTTGCTCGTAGGGTTCGTTGGCGCGGATCGGCGTCTCGGTCGCCCTTGAGCAGGTCGAGGCGCTCCGAGAGCCGCTCGAGGAGCTGCTTCGGGCTGAAGAGCGCGGTGCGGGCAGCGGCGAGCTCGAGCGCGAGCGGTAGCTCGTCGAGACGAACGCAGAGCTCTGCGACCGCCTCGCTCGCGGTGAACGACGGATCGATCGCGCGGGCGCGAGCGACGAAGAACGCCTCGCCGTCGCCCTCTGCAAGCGGCGGCACGGGGTAAGTCTGCTCGCCCCGAACCCGCAAGCGCTCCCTGCTCGTGACGACGAACTTGAGGTTCGGGCACGCGGCGAGGAGATCGGCGAGCCCTGCGCCCGCCTCCACCACCTGCTCGAAGTTGTCGAAAAGGCAGAGCAGCTGCTTGTCGGCGATGTGATCGACGAGCCCGTCTCGCGAGCCTAGGACTTGCGCCGCCGACTCGAGGACGAGGTTGGGGTCGCGCAACGGAGCGAGGGGCACCCACCAGACCCCGTCCGGGAATGAGTCGGAGACCTCTGCCGCGGCCTGCAGGGCGAGCCGGGTCTTTCCCGTCCCGCCCGGCCCGGTCAGAGTGAGCAGGCGAGTCTCCTTGCCCGAAAGGAGCGTGACGACCTCGGCGAGCTCCTGGTCGCGCCCAAGGAAGGGCGTCAATGGGGACGGAAGATTCGTGCGGTAAAGCGATTTGAGCGCCGGAAACTCGTTGCTTCCCAGCTGGAAGATGCGCTCAGGGGCGGACAGGTCTTTGAGGCGGTGCTCGCCGAGGTCGGTGAGCTCGAGCTCGACGAGCTGAGCCGTCGCGGCAGATACGAGAGCCTGGCCGCCGTGACCCGCCGCGCCTATGCGAGCCGCCCGATGGACGTCCCCACCGACGTAGCCTTCGTCAGTGAGAAGCGGTGTCCCCGTGTGCAGACCCACACGCACCTGGATGGGGCCGGAGGCAAGCGCCTCGGTCAGCTCTCTCGCTGCGGAGAGAGCGCCCGGCGCGGTCGGGAATGCGAAGAAGAAAGCATCGCCCTGCGTGTCGACTTCGATGCCGTTGTAGCGGGTGCAGGCCGCTCGGATCAGGCGGCGATGCTCGGCGAGTGCTTCTGCATAGCCCTCGGGGCCGAGCTCCTGGAGCAACCGTGTCGAACCCTCGACATCGGTGAAAAGGAAGGTGATCGTTCCGGAAGGGAGATCACGACGCACAGGGGTCATCATGCGCCAAAGCAAGCGTATGAGCGGCGGGCACGTCGCTTGCCGGTGAGGGAGTTACGAATGTGGTCGCAGCTTTTCGAGTACTTTGTCGACGATCTTGCGATCGGCCCGCAGAGCGATCCCGACGAGGTCGAGTTCCCCCGCCGGCACCCCGGCGACCGCAGCTCGGTTGGCTGTGTCGTTCGGCGTGGAGAAGAGCTCGCGCGTGAATATCGAGAGCTGCTCGACTTCCCGTGCCATCGCTCGCTCGTACGCTCGGCGGATACCCGTACTGTCGGCTGCGTAGATCAGGATCGGCTGTCTCAGCATCGGGAGGTAACGGTTTCCGGACCCGTCGACGTAAGCCTCACCCACGAGAGGGGGCGTGCTGCCCGCGATTCCACTGACAAGAAATGCCGCAGCGTTCGCCTTCTGCCAGACGGGGAGATCCTCGAGCAGCACAACGGTGACTTTCGTGTCGAACGGTTCCATGTTCGGAGAGTCTGACGCCGGGACCCGTCCCTCGGGTGACAGGTCCCTCTAGAAGTTAGTCCTCGTCGCCTACCTCCAGCTCCTCCGGGCCGTGTGACCGGAGATGCGGGAAGTCGGCGGCAACGTTCACGTGTGCTTTAACGACCCGTCCTTGACGGATTCGGTTCGCCCGTGGCGCAGCGCGCCGCACCGGGCGCAGGACGTAATCGAGCCTGCCTCATCTGGGGTTGTTTTCCAGCGGTGCCCGCCGCGAACAGAGCAAAGGAGTTGGCGCACGACCAGAAGTCTCCCGATTCGCGCGCCACCTCACAAGACGACGACGCGTTGAGGTCAGAGGTGGCCGTCGCCATCTGGGCCAAGTGTTCAGGAATGATGCTCCTATGACTTGTCAAGTCATTAGCGGTTCCTGGTTTTGCAGTACGCGGTAGAGGTGGCGGGCGAGGTAGCGCTTTAGAAGTCGGGTGGCGTCGCGGCGGCTTTTGCCTTCGGCGGTGCGGCGGGCGATGTACTCCTTGGTCGCGGGATCGTGCTGACGTCGGTGCAGCGCCACGGTGTGCAGTGCGCGGTTGAGTTGGCGGTCGCCGCCGCGGCTGAGCCGGTGCCGCTGTGTCTGGCCGCTCGAGGCGGGGACCGGCGCGACGCCGGCGAGGCGGGCGAAGGCGGCTTCGTTGCGGACGCGGCCGCGATGTGACCAGGCGATGATCAGCTGCGCGGCGACGATCGGGCCGACGCCCGGTTCGTCGAGCAGTCGTGGTGCGAGCGCGCGTACGTGCGCGAGGATCTCCCGCTCGAGCTCGGCGGCTTCGAGCGTGGCCGCTTCGATTCGGCGGGCGAGGCTGCGCAGCACTAGCCGTGTCGCGAGTTCGTCGTCGCTTGCCGACCTCGAGCGGCGAAGGCGGCGACAGCGTTCGAGCAGCCTTCCGACCGGGAGCCCGCGCAGCTCCTCGCGGAGCTGGTCGGGGGCAGTGACGATGACGCCGCGGAGCTGCCCGAGCGCTTCGCGGCGGACGTCGACGGCGCTCCGCCGGGCGACCAAAAGCAGCCGTAGGGCCTCACGTCGTTCGCCTGATCGCGGCAGCGCGAGCGTCTCACTGGCAAGCGCGGCACGTGCCGTCCGTGCAGCATCGAGAGAGTCGTCCTTCCCGCGCAGGCGGCGCTCGGCTCGCGGTGTGCGGCTGAGCTCAAGCACGGTCTCGCCGCGATCGGCGAGCAAGCGGGCAAGCCCGGCGCCGTAGCTGCCTGTGCCCTCGATCGCCCAGGCGCGTCTGCCAGGCGCATACTGCTCGGCGAAGCGAAGCGCCTCGCGATAGCCGCGCCCGTTAGCCCGCACCGCCTGCCTCGCCACGACAGCACCGGCGGGGGCTGCCAGGGCGACCAAGGCGTGCTCGTCGCGGTGCGTGTCGACGCCGATCATGTAGTCCAGCTCATCTGTAACCATCCGACCGATCCTCCAGTTCACTCGTAGGGTCCGGTGGTGCCGGTCTGAGTGCGGGAAACCGCGGCGGCAGGACGGTAATGAGTCACGCCCAACGGGCGGACAAGCTCCTGATCAAGCCAGCAGCGGGCGCCAGACCGGCGCCGCCGCGCACACGCGGACAGATCATTCCCAAGGCACACACGAAGCGGCCAGTCACCCGACGAGTCACACGCGACACGGCAACAACCAGGCTGGCAACCACCCCAGACGGAACCACCACCCGAGTCTTACCGTCCCTTGAGTGGTCTAGGAGAAGGACAACGCGCGCTCGAGGGCGGCACGGTCGGTCGGCCCGCCGTGCGTCGCAAGCACGTGCTCGACCCGCAGTGTGAGTAGCGGGCGCAGCCCCTCGGCGATCTCCTCGCGCGTCACGCCAGGGCGGAGCCACCTCTCGTTGATCTCGAGGCCGCGGCCGAAGTCGACGAGCGTGTCGCCGGAGATCACCGCACGATGGCTCTCGACCCAGAGCACAGTGTCGTTCGGCTTATGCCCGGGGAACACGTCGGCACCGAACGGCAGCCGGTCGCCGGACGAGTACGGGCGTGCTTCGCCTTTCTTCTCGCGGAGCAGCCAGACGACGTCGGGACTGCCGTCGCCGGCCTGCTCGGCCGTGAGGCCGTAGGTGTCCATGAGGTACTGCGCGGTATCGGGCAGCGGCGTGTAGACCGGCACGCCTAGCCGCTCGACCAGGCTCTGCGCGTCGCGCTCATGCCACGGCGCGGTGAGCACGATCGCCGTCTCGCGGCCGGCCGCGAGGTCCCCAAGCTCGCTCGGCACGGCCAGCGGATCGAAGAGCAGCAGCCGCTCCCCGCCGTCGATCGCGTAGGACGACACGTTCTCGCTCCACGGCTCGGTCGGCCGCCACTGCGGGTGCGGCGCCTCCCAGTGCCACAGGCCCGGACTCAACTCGCGCATTGCACGATGCTACTGAAACGCTGCGCGCTCCCGATGCACGCGACCGTCGACGCCCGTGTCGAGTGCCTCTGGCGTGACGGTCAAACGACGGTGCAGCTAGCTGGGCCAGTGATGCGGGAATGTCCCTCGACGACCGTCGGGCTACATGTACAGATCAAAAAGTTCGAAGTCGGTGATTTCCGGCGGCTCTGGGAAGCCTCGCTCGCCGGCACGCTCGAACGCCGGGCGGAGATGCTCTTCCACGAAGCGATCAAGCGCTTCCTTCGAATCCCAAATCTGGATGATCTCCCATCCAGCCTCTGACGGCCCAGAGGCGAGCAGCCTGCGTTCCAGCTGGTTCATAACTCCTTCGCCCATCAAGTTGCCAATGAGCTCGTACTGCTCCTTTGTTCCCCGAGGGAACACTGCGATGCGCGCGAACGCCATCTCTCACTTCTCCCGTCTGCCTAGGTCGAACATCAAACTAGCCTGCGTCGCGAGGCTCAGTTAACCGTCCTGCGCCCGATTCGTGGGATGCGGCCGAAGTAGCGTCCGGAACCACCATTTCACACTCGGCCCAGCACGGCTCGCCTGAACGAGCAGTCCGCGCCACAATCGCACACGCTCCGCGTGAACTGTCGATGCTCTCGCCCGATCGCCTAGGCTCGCGTCGCTAGATCAGAATCTCGACGGCCGTTTCGGGCGCGCAGCCCTGGCCCACGAGCTCGACGGCCCGGTGCAAGTCGGCCTCGCTGCCCGCGAGCCGTTCTGCGAGCGGCAGGGGATAGCCGGCTTCCATGAGCACGTGCAGCCGCCAGCTCTCGACCTTCGTCTGGTCGCTGCCGTTCGGCTCGATGATCTCGGTCGTCTCTCCCACGATTTGATCCGTTCGCCGTTTCATAGACGAACCCTGCCCTAGTTTGTTTGCGGGGAGGGGCCCTGAAATCGGTTCTAGGTACGCGCGAGCGTCTCATCTATGCGCTTTGCGAGCTCTCGCAGCCTGGCATCGAGGACGGCCCGCTCGGCCTCGGCATCGGCCGCCAGCGTGTCCAGCCGCCGCCGGAGCTCCTGCTCGGCCTGCAGCAGCCGGGCTTCGAAAGCCTCGATCGCCTCGGCACGCTGCCGGTCGAGCCCCGACGCGACCTGGGCCTGCCGCCGCTCGAGGCGCTGTGCGCCGGCGTCCCCCACCTGCGCGAGCCGGTCGGCGAGGACCGTCTGTGCCTCGCGGGCGAACGCTTGCACCGCGCGATCGAGCTCACGCGACAGACGCATCGCGGCGGCTTCGCGGGATGACTTGACCGTGTCGGCGAACTGTTGCGTCGCCGCATCGGAGTAACTGGACGCAGCGCGCGAGAGAATGCGTTCGAGCTGTTCAAGCTGCCGGCGCTCGACATCCGCGAAGCCCGACTGGATGCGACGTGTTGCGTCAGCTTCTTCGCGCTCGATCAGCTCGGTCAGCTGACGTTCGCGTTTGCGGATGCGCTCGTTGAGCTCGTGGAGCGACCGCCTTCGCTCGGACGCATAACCGTCGAGCTCGGCGCTGCCCGCTGCGATTGCCTCCTGCGATGCGCGCGCCAGCTCGTCGCGCAGGCGCACGAGGTTCGCGCGTTGCTGCTCGCTTTCGCCCTCTAGCCGTTCGGCGTCGGCCGCGATTCTCGCTTCGGCTTCGGAGATGAGCTGCTTCTGCCGTTGAGCAAGTTGCGCGAGCTGATCGGTGACTCCCCGCTGGGCACGCTCGAGATCGTCCGTCCATGCGGTCAGGCGTACTTCCGTCTGTTGCTGCGCTGCGGTGAGCGCCTCGCCCAGCTCGTCCGCTGCAACACGCGAGCGCTCGGCCGCCGCCACTCGTCTCTCCTCGGCCATGCGGCGTTCCTGCTCGGCCAGGATCGAGGCCGAATCCGCGCGAGCTCTGACGAGCGTTCGCTCGAGCTCGGCGTTTCGCTCTTCTGCCTCGCGCGCAATCAGTGAGTTGATCCGGCCCTGTGCGCGCGCCAGCTGGTCGTCGACACGCCGAGATGCCCGCAAGAGATCGTGCAACTTCACCGCGACGATCTGTGCGAGGAATGCGACGGTGATCCCGCCGGCGGCAGCTGCGATGCCCGTCTCCGGGCGGAGACCGAACACGACCCAGGAGGCGACGGCTGTCACGCCCCCAAGCACTGCGAGTGCGACGAGCACGCGGCGCCGGATGCGATCGAAAGCGACGCCCAGCAGTGTCAGGGCAGCAAAGCCCGCTGCTGCCGCGAAGGCGATCTGCACGATCGTGACCAGTTCCACGACGTCAGGTTACGCGGAGGAGGACGAGCGCGAGTGCGAGGCAGACAACTGCTGCGGAAAGCGCCCGCAGTGCCCGCTCCGACTCGGCAGTGAACGTCTCGGCAGTGATGTCGATCGTCGAGCCGTCGACCAGCTCGATCCGGCCCGACACCTCCCGCGCTCGGCGGCGAACGAGCCGCACCGGCGTCGACAGGCGTCTCTGCGCGTGACTGAGGAGAGCGGCGAACGCGGCGGCGAGCACGCCTTCGACGCGGATCGTCTCGGCTGCGGCGAAGTACGTCGCGAGCACGGGAAAGGCTCCCCAGGCGAGAGAGAACCAGGGATCGCCGTGGAAGCGGCCGCCGAAGAGCTCGAGGTTGTACGCCACGGCGATGAAGGTCCCCGCTGCGACGAACACGAGCAGCCACAGGCTCGTACGCAGCGCGACGGCGACGCCGATTACGGCTGCGCCCCCCAGCGACGCGACTGCAAGAGCCACGAGTGCCGTGTCGCCGATGCGTGTCTGAAGGGGGCGTCCGTTCAGCTCGTCGAGAGCATGTGCCGCGATGCCCATGCCGAGAAAGAAGGCCAGCAGTGCGAAGCCGAGCACGGCGCCCCTGAAGTGAGGGGCGAGGGCCGCGCCGATCGCCACATACGAGAGATGCCAGAGTGTGTACGGCGGATGGAGCAACGTGACGTAGTCGCGCCACCCACCGGGCGCGAGCGCGTAGAAGGCGGGACGGGCGGTGCCGGTCATGCGCGTCGGCCCCACGTGACGATCCCACCTCCGAGACTGAGCCGTTGCGATGTCGCGCCGGCGATACCGGCCGCTTCCCAGAGCTCGAGCAGCCTCTGCTCGGGCCACCGGTCGTAGAAGTTCCGGATGCTCGGCCCGAGGAAGCTGCCGACCTGGGCCCAGCCGGGCGAGATCACTCGGCCGGCGAGCGGGAGGCCGACCCGGACATACAGCTCCCACCAAGGTCGCCACACACCGTGCGGGACAGCGAACTCTAGTCCTGCAACCGTGCCGGCCGGACGCACCACCCGTGCGAGCTCGCGCAACGTTGCCGCCGGGTCGGAGACGTAACGGAGGAGATACGTGAATGTCAGCGCGTCGAACGATGCGTCGGGGAACGGGAGCTGTTCGGCCGTGCCCTCGACCAGTTCAACGTTGTCCGGCAGCCGCCGCCGGGCTTCGGCCAGCATCTCAGGGCTCTGGTCGAGCCCGACAACCGTGCAGCCCTTCTGCCGAAGGAGCTCGTAGGCGACCGCGCCGGTTCCGGTGGCGACGTCGAGCACGGTGTCCGCGGAGCCTGCGTCTACGCGCGAGACCAGGAAGCGGCGCCAGCGTGGGTCCTGGCCGAAGGAGAGAGCGGCGGCGTAGCGGTCATAGGTCGGCCCGAGCGGGGCGAAAAGCGTCCGGGCGGAGACGGCCCCTGCCACACTGCCGAGTTTATGCTGGCGCCGTGTCGCTGAGCGAGGACGTCGGCCGGATTGCCGAGGCTGCGGCGCGATACGCGGCGCCAGGAGAGGAGCTAGCCGCCGTCGTGCCCGTCGAGCCGGCGTCGGGCGAGCGCGTCTATCTCTGCGCCTATGCCCTGGCGGACGGGACCCAGAGCTGGCTCGGCCTCGACGACCGAGGGGCTCCGCTGACGAACCGCACGTTGATCCGCGATGCGGCCTCCATTGCAGCGCTCGTCGAGATCGCCGAGGAGAGCGCGGCGGTTCTCACCGGGGACGAGCCTCGCCTTGCGTCGCCCGCGTATCTCGACTCTCTCGGCGTCGCTGCGAACGGAGACGTCGCCGGCGCGTTACAGAGCGCGCTCCCTGCGATCGAGGAGCTGACTCGCGATCTCGAGCTGAACTACAAGCTGGAGCTCGAGTAGTCGGAGAGCGGTGGTGGCCGCCGCACGAACCGTTGCCCCCAGGACCCACCGAAGCGGTGGGCCAACATGCCGAAGACGAAGAGGCTGAGCCCCACAGCGAGCAAAGCGACCGCGAACACCCAGCCGTTGTGGTTCAGGCCCGTGTCCATGTAGTGCAGCAGCGGCGCGTAGTAGCCGAGCACGCCGTACACGGCCCAGGTCGCGCGGCGGATCGGGCCGGCGGCGATCACCATCAGCGTCCCCACGATGAGCATCGGGATCCACCCGCGCTCCGGGTCGCCGCCGGGTTCCACGATGAGGAAGACGAGCCCCGCGGCGACACTGAACCAACCGAGCGCGTGGAACCAGAACGCGTCACGGCGTCGCCCAAAAGCATCCAGGAAGACACCGGCGATTACAATCAGGCCACCTGCGGCGAGGGCCGCGGTGGCGCGGTCTTCGCCGCTCGGTGAGCCTCCCGCCACGGCGAGGAACTGGGCGGCCGCGAGAATTGCCGTGACCACGGTGAAGTAGAGAAACGAGAAGCGTGTCAGCCCGTAGGCGATCAGCCCGGCAACTGCCGTGACGAGCGCCACCGCGAGCGCGCTGCCGTTGAAGTCGGTGATGGGAACGTCGCTCGACCAGACGTCGATCAGCCGCAGGAGGCCGACCACGACCGCGGGAACCATCGCAACCGCCAGGGCTGCAGCGAGCCCGCCTGGCACCCACCACCCTTCGCGCAACAGGCGGTGCGAGGCTGCCGAGTACGCCAGCAGGAGCGCGAGCGCAGCGACGAAGATCCAGACGCTCGAGTGCGATTCGGGCAAGGCGCCGAGGAGCGCGTACGACCCGCCCGCGACCGCGTACGTGCCGGTGAACCACAGAACGTTCGGAGGGTCCATTCGAGGCCAGTCCTGCTCGGTCGGCTTCGAAGGAAGGACCCCGCCTGCCCGCTCCTCCACGCGACGACCCTAACCGTTCGGTGGTCCGTATGCTGTGAACCATGGAAGGTGGATTCAGCTTCCCGTTTGGCGGCGACCCGGAGGACCTCCTGCGCGGTCTGCGCGAGTTCGCGGAGCAGCAGGCTGTTACGGTGCACGAGACCCAGCGCGAGCAGTTCGCCACGCTGACCCTGAACACGGCCGTCGAGCTGACCGGCGCTGCGCTCTCGCAGCTGCAGCCGGCCGGCACGGCGGAGGAGCAGGCGCTTGCATTGCGGGATGCGATGCGGGTGCTCTTTCCCGAAGCGGTCGCACTGGTGAGCGCCGCCCGCCAGGGATTCATGCAAGAGCGAAAGGCGCTAGGCACGTAAGCTCTGCGCGGCTTTGTCGCGGCGAACGTAGAATCGTGAGCTCGTGGCGATCCTCGACCGCGCGCTCGTTCGCCTGCTTCCGGCCGTTCCACGGCCGCTAGTGCAGAAGCTCTCCGAGCGCTACATCGCCGGGCCCGAGCTGAAGGACGCGCGCGAGACCGTCCGCCGCGTCAATGCAGAGGGCAAGCTGGCGACGATCGACGTTCTCGGGGAGGAGATCACCACCGAGGACGACGCCGCGGCGATCGTGCGCGCGTATCAGGACGTTTTCGCCGACATCGAGCACTGCGGTCTCGACTCGAACGTCAGCGTGAAGCTCACCGCTCTCGGGCTGAACCTCGACTACGACGTCTGTCGCGCCAACCTGCAGGTCGTCGTCGAGGACGCGGCGTCGCGCGGCAACTTCGTGCGCATCGACATGGAAGATTCCTCCACGACCGACGACACGCTGCGGCTGTATCGCACGCTGCGCGAGCAGGGCCACGACAACGTCGGCGTGGTGCTGCAGGCCATGCTGCGGCGAACGCAGGACGACATCGCTTCGCTCGCAGATCTGAAGCCGAGTGTTCGCCTCTGCAAGGGCATCTACGTCGAGCCGCCCAAGGCGGCCTATCAGGACTTCGACGAGGTGCGAGCTTCGTACGTGCGGTCGCTCGAGGCATTGCTCGATGCAGGTTCGTACGTGGGAATCGCGACGCACGACGAGTGGCTCCTCGACGAGGGACGGCGCCTCGTCGCCGAGCGGGGCCTGTCCCGCGACGAGTACGAGTTCCAGATGCTGCTCGGCGTGCGTCCCCAAATGGGAGACGAGCTCGTCCGCGAAGGCAATCGGCTGCGGATTTACGTCCCGTTCGGACGGCACTGGTACGCCTACTCGCTCCGGCGTCTGCAGGAGAACCCGAAGATCGCCGGCTACATCGCGGCAGACACGCTCGGCCGGCTGATCGGCCGGCGAAACGGCGCTTGATCTGGGCGAAGGCCGAAGGCTGTCGCGTCTGGGACGCGGCTGGACGCGAGTACATCGACTTGACCGGCGGCTTCGGTGTCGCTGCGCTCGGGCATCGGAATCCACGTGTGATGGAAGCCATAGCCTCTGCGCCCGTCGCTCATGCGCTCGGCGATCTGGCGGAGGCGGAAGTCACCCAACGGTTCCGCGAGGCATTGCCTTGGCCCGCCAAGCTGGGTGTGACCGGTGAGGACGCGGTCGAGATCGCGTTGCGCACCGCACTCCTGGCGACCGGCAAGCCGGGAATCGTCGCCTTCGACGGTGCGTACCACGGCACCGGTCTGCTCGCTCTCGCGGCGACGGGGCTCGAACGTTTTCGCGCGCCGTTCGCACCGTGGCTGCCGGGACCGGTGCACCGGCACACGTACGGCGAGGACCCGGGCGAGCTGCCGGACGATGCCGGAGTCGTCATCGTCGAGCCCGTTCAAGGACGTTCGGGCGCGCGTGTTCCGGCGGCCGACTTCCTGCCGGCATTGCGCGAGCGCTGTGACGAGGCAGGTGCCCTGCTCGTCGTCGACGCGATCTTCACCGGACTCGGCCGAATCGGAGAGATGTGGCCGGGCTCCGACGTGGCAGACGTGCTCTGCGTCGGCAAGGCGCTCGGCGGCAGCCTGCCGCTCTCAGCGGCGCTGTTCGTGAGTCCGAAGCTCGAGCAGGTGTGGAATTTCGGCGAGGAGGATCTGTACACACACACCCACAGCGGCAACCCACTCGCGTGCGCTTCCGCCCTCGTCGTCTTAGAGGAGGTGCCGAAGCTGCTACCGCGTATCGCGGTCCTGTCGGAGCGTTTCGCAGCGGACGGGTGGGACGGCATGGGCTTGCTGCGTACAGAGCGGAAGAAGGCGGCTGACGCGGAGCGCGCCGGGGTTCTCGCGATTCCAATCCCCGCGTCCGAGGGTCATCCCGAGTTGATCCAGGCGGCGCCTCCGTTCACGCTGACAGACGACGAGCTCGAAGAAGCGTTCAGCCGGCTCGCTTAGAAAGCTACGGCGCCGGTGGCCCGGGAGGACCGGGAGGGGGAGGCGCTTCCTCTTCCTCGACCACGGTGCGTCGGCGCGGTGCATTGCCGGGCCCGCCCGCAGGAGGCCCCGCGTAGCCACCGCGGTGCCAGCCCAAGGCGCCGGGGCCCAGGCGCTCCCACAGCAGGAGCGAGAGCAGGCCGCCGACGAGCCCGACGAGCATCAGGATCCAGCCGACGACGTCGACGTCGACCGGCGGATTCGGATCGCTCTGGTTGACGGCGAAGGCGAGGATGGCGCCCACGGCAATCAGGATCAGGCTGACGGGAAGTCCCATGACTCACACGTCCCCAACGGCGGCAGCTGCCAAACGGCTCAGGTCTTCCGTGCGTAGAGCAGGAACGTCCCTGGGATCCGCGCATCGTGGTGCCGGAAGCCGTCGCTGCGCGACGGATACTCCTCGAGCGCACGCAGCGCAAGCCCTGCGCGCGCGGCGGCGTTCACGATCTGGCCCAGCCGCCGCGAGCCCTCGTCGAAGTAATTCTCGCGCCAGTGCATCAGTCCGTCCACGCACAGGGCGACAGGATGCTCCTCGAAGAGCAGAAGCTCACCATCGGCGCGCAGTGCGCTCGCGATACCGCGCATCCAGTCCTCGATGTCGGTGATCTGCAGGAGTGACCCGAGCCCGGCGTACACGAGGTCGAAGCGGCCCCGTCGCAGCTCGGCCGGCAGCGCTTGCGGGTCGGCCTGCACCCAGAGGATGGAAGGCCAGCGTTCGCGAGCGACCTCGAGCGCCTGCCCGGAGGAGTCGACGCCGGTGACGATCGCTCCAAGCTCCGCGAGCTCGGCGGTCGACTCGCCGGTTCCGCACTGCAGGTCGAGGACGCGTTTCTTCTCGAGGTCGGCCAGTGCGTGGCGTACCTGACTTGGTAGACCGCGCTCGCCGGTCACCGCCGCTGCACGTCGCTGGTGAATGTCGTCCCACGCTCGCCGGTTGTGCTCGGTCGGTTCCATCAGGCTAGTAGCGAGTAGCCGCCGTCGACGATCAGGGTGTGCCCGCGCACCATCTGCGCGTCGGCAGAGCAGAGGAACGCAACCGCACCGGCGATGTCATCGGGCTCGACGAGCCGGCCCGCAGGCGTTCGCGTTTTCCCTGCGCGCAACATCTCCTCACGATTCGGAAAGTGATCGAGCGCTTCCGTCTCGACGACCCCCGCGGAAACGGCGTTGACGCGGATGCCACGCGGAGCAAGCTCGACGGCGAGGTAGCGTACGACCGACTCGAGTGCGGCCTTGGACGTCCCGACCAGCACGTAGTTTTCGAGCACCCGTTGTGCGCCGAGCGAAGAGATCGCGACGATCGAAGAGCCGCTCTCCATGTCCGGCGCGCACGCGCGCGTGAGCGACAAGAGGGCGCGCGCGTTTGCGTTCAGGGTCCAGTCCCAGTGCTTGTCCTCGGTCTCGAGTGCAGGCTTGATCACCCCGGTGGCAGCGTTGTGGACGACGACCACGTACGGCCCATGAGACGCAAGCTCGGCGATCACCTTGTCCGACGCGACGTTGCCCCGGATGAGCAGAGGCTCGGCGCCGGCCTTTCGGACTTCCTCCGCGGCTGCCTCGGCGGCTGCATCGTTCCGCATGTACCCGAGGGCGACGCGCGCCGCGCCTTCGGAAGCAAGCCGCAGCGCGATCGTTTTCCCGATCCCCCGGGTCCCGCCCGTCACCAGGACGGAGCCGCCTTTGACAGAATTCATTTCCGACCGGGAAGCGGTTCGTGCGCGGGCGCAGTGCTCGGGACCTCGTCCCACCCCGGCCTCGACCTGGGTTCGCGCGGGCCCTCCTCGGCCTTGGAGGAAGCGAAAGCGAGCTGCTCGAGGAGCTCGATCTTCTCCCGCGCGTACTTCTTCACCGGGTGCCCGTCCGGGAGGTGGAGGACGAGCTCTTCGATGCGCGCCCTGAGCTGGGGGGCGAAGTGTGGCGTCGCGGGTCCGACGAGTGCGTCAAGGTCCTCTTTGGTCGGCTCCCGCATCGGAGAAAGCCTAACTGCGTCGTTGGATTCACGAGAAGCCACCTGGATCAGGAGATCTTCACCGCCCGCGTTTCTTCCGCCTCGCTTTCGACTTCGGCGCGCTAGCAGTCGCGCGGAGCGACTTACTGGAGGGGAGCGGCGACGTAAACGCGTACTTCAAGCGGCCCGAATGAATCCGTGAACGACCCGCCGCTCGCTGTGAGCGTGTGCTGGCCGTCGAGGCTCCGAAGCACGCGGTCGCCCAGGGCCGGAATATTGATCGACGCTGTCGCGGCGCTGCGGCTCGCATTCACGGCAATCACGTAGACGGCGCCGTTGTGCTCGCGGGCGCCCGCCTTCACGGAGCTGCCCAGCGAAACACTCGCTGCGATCGCGGGCTCGACGAGAGCAGGCACGAGACCCTGGATCTCGTGGTTCGTGCGCGCGATCTCTGCGCCGACCTCGACGCTCCAGTTGTTCGGGAAGTAGCCGATCGCGTGCGCGCCGCCGGCGATCGAGAGCCAGGCCTCCGCGCGGACGGTCTCCGGAGTCGGGTCGAGCTGGTCGCCCATGCAGTCCATCCGGCGCGCCTCGATCCACTGGAAGGTCGGTCGGCCACGTCCCAGCGCGACGAGGTCGAGCTGCGAATCGAACACGTCGCCGAAGCTGTCGAAGCGGCACCAGTTCTGCAGCGGGTAGAGGTCGAACCCGAGCACGTCGGCGCTGGCGGCGAGAGCGGGATACATCGCCTTGCCCTGGGGGAGCGGGCTGGCACGGCTGTAGAAGTGGTTCGTCAGCGTGAGGAAGCGCGGGCCGGATCCCGGGATCTCGGGAACAAGGCGCAGCGCGTCGGCCGTCGTCAGGTCGCCGGGAAGATGCGTGTCCCATTCGTCGGGCAGGTGCGTCCCGACCGTGCCGGCGCGGGCCGCTGCGGGCGCCTGCGCGTTGGCAAGGACGAAGGCCCGGCCCGAGATCCACGTGGCGAGGTCGGCGCCGGTACCGCAGCCGTTGCCCATGAAGAGGTCGATGCCGACGGCGAGATTTCCCTCAACTGCGTCGGTGCACTGGGCCCAGACCAGCTTCGGGAATGACGGCTGGCCGTTGAGCAAGATGACGCCGTCCGAGGTAGTCATCTGCACAGGGCCGGAGAGAGCCGGTGTCGTGAGCACGTATTCCTCGACCCGTCCCGGGCTGCCCTCGTTCGAAGCGGTGACGGCAATCTTGTACGAGCTCGAGAAAGTCAGTCCGGTGAGTGTCGCGTGGTGCTCGGTCGCCGCAATGTTCGGTGCCGTCCAGAGGACCGGTGCATCGAGCCCGTAGGCGATGCGCGACGTCGCCGGCACGTTGGTGCGCCACGCGATGGTCGCGGAGAACGGAGTGAAGGAGATCGTGTGCACGTTCTCGATCTCCGGCGGGGGACCGACGGGCTGGGCCGGCGTCGTCGTGGTCGTCGTCGCGTCGCTCGGCGAACCGGTCGCGGGCTGAAAGGTCACGCTCGGGAGGGCGAGGAACCTGAGGTCGCTGACGTACGGAGCGTTGAAGGTGACATCCGCGGCGCCGGCCGCGGTCGAACGCGCGTCGTAACTCGTGGCCGCACTGCTGCCACCGACTCCTGAGACGGGCCGGAGACCGGGGCTCGATGGCCCGCCGGTGTCGAGGCCCACGGGAGTTACGGGCCGCCCGCTGGGCGGCGCGAAGGAGAACGGCGCCGGCGCTGCATTCGGGCTGGCTGACGCGGCCGGGACCGGGGAGGAACCGGAGCCGGGCAGGGCGATCTTGAAGCCGATCGTCGAACCGGCAACGACGGCAAGCAGGAGCCAACAGATGGTGCGCAGAGGCACCCTCTAGAAGTCGGCTTTCCAGGGCCGCGCCTCTCCCTCGATCGAGGGATATGAGCCGGTAGCGTGCGGCGTCCGTGCGCCGTCCGACCGCCGATTTGATGCTGCTCGCGACGGTCAGCCTCTGGGCGCTCAACTTCACGGTCTCGAAGTACATCCTCGACCACGGTTTTCACCCCCTCGCCTACTCGTCGATCCGCTACGCATGCGCGGGCATTATCTTCGCCGGGATAACGCTCGCCTGGGAGGGCTCGTTGCGGATCGCGCGCCGCGACCTGCCGATCATCGTTTTCTGCACCGCAGTCCTGTTCGCGAACCAGCTGAGCTTCGTCTACGCCCTCCGTTTCACGACTGCGACGACCGTGGCGCTCTTGTTCGGGACGCTGCCGATCTTCACGGCGCTCTTTGCCCGCGGAAGCGGCGTCGAACACCTGCCGCTCCGCTTCTGGATTGCGGCAGGCTTCTCCTTCGCGGGGGTTGCCCTGGTTGCGGTCGGATCGGGCGGGAACCTGTCCGCGAACCTGAAGGGCGACGTGCTCGCGGTGGTCGGCTCCGCGACGTGGGCAGCCTATTCGGTCGCGATCGGCCCGCTCATGCGCCGGTACTCACCGTTCAGGCTGAGTGCCGTCTTCCTGCTGGCGGTCACGGTTGCGCTGCTCGTTGCGGGGTCGCGGCAGCTTGCGGATCAGAGCTTCCACTTCGGTGCGCTCGTCTGGATCGGCTTCGGGTTCGCCGTGCTCGGGCCGCTCGTGATCACGAACCTGCTCTGGTTCACCGCCATCGACCGCGTCGGCCCGTCGCGGGCGTCGCTCTTCGCCAACCTGCAGCCGTTCCTCGCCGCGCTCATCGCGCTCGCGCTGCTGTCCGAGCCGATTACGGCGGTGCAGATCGTGGGCGGCCTGGCGATCGCATGCGGGATCGTCCTGGCGTCTCGGCGAGGACCGGTCCTGGTGCCGCCTGCCGAGTAAGCTAAGGGCTGTGGGCCAGAACGCGGACTTCATGCCCATCGACGGGTGGGACCACCTCGAGCTCTACGTCGGCAACGCCAAACAGGCGGCGTTCTACTACGAGAACGCGCTCGGCTTCACCAAGACGGCGTATGCCGGGCCGGAGACAGGCGTGCGCGACCGTGCTTCCTACCTGCTCGAGCAGGGCGACATCCGCTTCGTGCTGACGAGCGGTCTGCGTGGCGACGGCGAGATCACCCGGTTCGCCTGCGCGCACGGGGACGGTGTCAAGGACACGGCGCTTACCGTGCCAGACGCGGGCGAGGCGTACCGCCAGGCCGTGCAACGCGGTGCCCGCGGCGTGGTCGACCCTCACTGGGTCGAAGACGACTTCGGACGCGTCGAACTGGCGACGATCGCGACCTACGGCGAGAACGTCCACACCTTCGTCAACCGCAAGGACTACAGCGGCCCGTTCCTGCCCGGCTTTCAGGAAGTCGCGAGCACGAACGGCCGGCCCGCCACCGGTGTCGGCCTGAGGGCGATCGACCACGTTGTCGGCAACGTGGAGCTCGGCCGCATGGACTACTGGGTCGAGTTCTACGAGCGCACGATGGGCTTCACGAACATCATTCATTTCGCCGACGAGCAGATCCACACCGAGTACTCGGCGCTGATGTCCAAGGTCATGGCCGACGGCCAAGGGAAGATCAAGTTCCCGATCAACGAGCCGGCCGAGGGCAAGCGGAAGAGCCAGATCGAGGAGTACCTCGAGTACTTTGGTGGACCCGGCGTCCAGCACATTGCGCTGCAGTCGGAGGACATCGTTCGCACCGTCGAGACGCTGCAGGACCAGGGAATCGTCTTCCTCGCGACGCCCGACGCCTATTACGAGGACGTCGCCGACCGCGTCGGCGAGATCGGCGAGGACTGGGCGGACCTGCGACGGCTGCGGATCCTCGCCGACCGCGACGAGGACGGCTACCTCCTCCAGATCTTCAGCAAGACCGCACAGGATCGCCCCACGCTCTTCTTCGAGGTGATCGAGCGCCACGGCGCGCGCGGTTTCGGCGAGGGGAACTTCAAGGCCCTTTTCGAGGCGATCGAGCGGGAGCAGGCTTTGCGGGGCAATCTCTGAGCAAGAGCTGATCTCGCTAGTGACCCTTAGCGCCACCTGGGTTGGTTTCTCCGGGCAGACCGCAAGGCAGCGGGCCCCGCAGCATCTACTCCACAGACTCGAAATCCCAGCAAAGAGGTGGAAAACAGATGCGCCGATTGATTATTCCGTTCGTTCTGCTCGTCGGGGTCCTGACGCTTGCCGCGTCCGGCCTCGCCGATCCGGGCGACAAGGGCAAAGGCAAGGCACAAGGGAAGAACAAGTTCAGCTTCGCGCTCACCACGACCGACCGTCGCTGCGACGGAACGGAGCCGTGGGCGACGCTGACCGAGAAGCGGACGTACCAGGTGCACAAGAACAAGGACGGCTCGTACCGGCTCCGCCGCGTCGACAAGGGGACATTCGCGACCATCGCGGGCAACAGCCCGGGCAACTGCGCCGCGAACAAGAGCAAGCACGGCCAGCTCATTCGCGCCGGCGTAAAGGGCCGCTTCGGCGGCTATCTCAAGGGCACGATCACGGGCGGTCACTTCAACAAGAACGCGACGTGCTCCGTTACCGCGTGCTTCACGGCCGAATTTATCACGGCGTTCTTCGGCCCGGGCGCAGTGTTCTCGTGCAACTCGGCGAGCAGCACGGACTGTAAGTTCAACTACAACTACACCGCGCCGAGCAGCGGCGGAAACGGGAAGCTGATCGTGCGCCACTGGCAGGACAAGGGCAAGGGCTCAGGGACGACTCTCAAGGAGACGTTCCACGGCGATATCGCCAGCTCGTAGCTTCGAACCCACAGTAGTTCGGAAGAGCCCGCCTCACCGGCGGGCTCTTCTGTTTCACTAGCCGGGTGGATCCTCAGCGACGGACAGCCCTCGTCTCGGTGGTCGCGGCCATCGTGCTCATCGCGCTCAAGCTCGGCGCGGGCCTCGCCTCGCACAGCCTGGGCCTCATCTCGGAGGCGTTGCACTCGGGCACCGACCTCGTGGCGGCGCTGCTGACGCTCTTCGCGGTCGGTGTCGCGGTTAGACCGGCGGACATCTCGCACCAGTACGGACACGGAAAGGCCGAGCATCTCTCCGCTCTTGCCGAGGCGACGATCCTGGTCGCGGCAAGCTGCTTCATCGCCTGGCGGGCGATCGCTCATCTCGTCGGCGGTCGCACGGCGACGGTCGAGGCCAGGTGGTACGCGTTCGCGGTGCTCGGGATCGTGATCGCGGTCGACATCAGTCGTACGGTCGTGCTGTGGCGCGCGTCGCGCCGCTACCGAAGCGCGGCGCTCGCATCGAACGCGCTCCACTTCGCGAGCGATCTCGCCGGGTCGGTCGCAGTGCTGGTCGGCCTCGTGCTCGTGCACGAGGGCTACAGGCGCGCGGACTCCGTGGCTGCGCTCTTCGTAGCCATCCTCGTCCTGCTCGCCGCCGCCCGGCTGATGCAGCGGAACGTGGACGTCCTGATGGATCGCGCACCGGCAGACGCAGAACAGGCGGCCCGCGTGGCGATCGCGGGAGTCGACCCGCCGGTGACGCTCAAGCGACTCCGAATGCGGCAGGCAGGGCCACGCCAGTTCATGGACGTGGTCATCACCGTTCCGCCCGGTGCGGCCGTTGGACAGGGCCACGCAGCGGCAGACAGCGTGGAGGATGCGCTCAGCGCCGCCCTGCCGGGGAGCGACGTCGTCGTCCACGTCGAGCCGCAGGAGAACGAGGCGGCCATCCGCGACCGCGCCCATGCGGCGGCGCTCGGAGTTCCTTCCGTACGCGAGGTGCACAACGTCAGCGTCCTGGACGTGGGCGGACACACGGAGGTGTCTCTGCACCTCAAGCTGCCCGGCGAGGTGACGCTCGAGGAGGCGCACGAGGTGGCGAACCAGGTCGAGAGCGCGATCGCCGCGGCCGTTCCGGAGGTCGACTCGGTGCAGACGCACATCGAGCCGCTGGGCGAGGCAGTAGAAGGAAAGCCGATGGTGGACGATCAAGCCGAACGCAATGTCGTGCTCCGCATCGTCCGCGAGGTCACTGGGCAGGAGCCGCGGGAACTGCGCTTCGTCCGCACCGACGAGGGCCTGCTTGCCTACCTGACGCTCGGGCTGGATCCTTCGAGCCAGCTCGCCGAAGCGCATGCGCGTGCGAGTGAGATCGAGGAGCGCATCAGGCGCGCGCGTCCAGACATAGCCGACGTGATCGTGCACACCGAACCGTGATCCGGAGCGGGCTGCCGGAACGTACCGGTGCCAGGCACGGGTACGAAACTGTTACGAGTGACGCACGCGACGGAGCGTCCGCTCATGCGATGCGGGCTCCTCGGATACGTACCGGTGCCAGGCACGGGTACGCAATCGTGACGAGAGCGTCATGAGGCTCTGCATGTTCACTCCGCGCGACCTGCAGCTCGAGCGGGGCTGGCCGGGGATCATCGAGGGTGACACCGTCGTCCAGCTCGCGGCGCAGACGCTCCAGGCGTTCTTCACAGGCGGGGGCACGGCCCGCCGGCACGCGGAGTATCCGCTTGGAGACGTCGAGTTTCGCCCGCCCGTGCTGCATCCACCCGCCGTCCGCGACTTCTACGCCTTCGAGCAGCATGTGAAGACCGCCCGCGCTCTGCGCGGCCAGGAGGTGCCGCCCGAGTGGTACGAGATCCCGGTCTTCTACTTCTCCAACCCCGCGGCGATCTACGGGCCCGAGGAGGAGATCCCGTATCCGCCGGATACGAACGAGCTGGACTACGAGCTCGAGGCCGCTGCGGTCATCGGCGTGGACGGACGGATCGCCGGTTTCACGATCATGAACGACTGGTCCGCGCGCGATCTCCAGCGGGCGGAGATGAAGGTGGGGCTCGGCCCTGCGAAAGGCAAGGACTTCGCCACCAGCCTCGGCCCGGTGCTGGTGACACCCGACGAGTTCGACGGGACGAGCGGCACGATGATCGCGCGCGTGAACGGCGAGGAGCGGTCGCGGGGGAACCTCGCCGACATGTACCACTCGTGGGATGCGATCGTTGCGCACGCCGCGCGGAACACTCACCTGCGTCCGGGGGACATCCTCGGCTCCGGCACGGTCGGGACGGGTTGCATCCTTGAACACGGCGACGGGCGCTGGCTCCAACGAGGCGACGTCGTGGAGCTCGAAGTCGAAGGAATCGGCCTCCTGCGGAACCGCGTAGCTTGATCAGGATGCAGGCCCAAGTGGTCGTCGTGGGGGCAGGGATCATGGGATCTGCGGCTGCATACGCGCTGGCCCGCCAGGGCCGTGAGGTCCTGCTCGTCGAGCAGTTCCGCGTCGGACACGAGCACGGCTCGAGCCACGGCCGGTCGCGGATCGTTCGGCTTGCCTACCCGGAGGTCGAATTCGTCGAGTTGGCGAAGGAGGCATTCGTGGGCTGGCGGGAGCTCGAACAGGAGTCGGGACAGGAACTGCTCGAGCTGAACGGCCTGCTCGAGCTCGTCGAGGACTCCGACAAGAGCTCCCGGAACGCGCTCGAGGCGGCCGGAGCCGAGTACGAGCTGCTCGACGCGGCTGGAGCACGGAGCCGCTGGCCCGTCGGCGTCCCAGACGGATGGACCGCGCTGTTTCAGCCGGAGGCCGGCATCGTCCGCGCCGACCTCGCGCACCGAGCCTTCGTCGATCGCGCGCTGGCGCACGGCGCCCGCCTCGAGGAGGAGACCCGCGTCGAGTCTCTCGACGAACTCGAAGCAGAGGTAATCGTGGTGACCGCCGGCCCGTGGATCGGAAATTTCTTCCCGGACTTGCCGGTCCGCACCACGCGCGAGACACTTGCGTACTTCCGCCGGGAAGGCGCCCCGCTTCCGGCGGTCGCGCAGCTGGATCCGGAGACGCGCGGTCACCTAATCTACTCGCTGCACGACCCGCTGCACGGCCTGAAGGCCGGCGTCCATCATGGTGGAGCAACTGTCGGTCCCGACGAGCTGGGCGAGCCCGATCCAGCGGTGGTCGAACGCGTCGCCGAGTGGATTGCCCGCACGTACCCCGATGCTGACCCGGATCCGATTGGGGCGGAGACGTGCATGTACACGACCACCCCGGACGAGCGCTTCATCCTCGAACGCCGCGGCAAGGTCGTGATCGGCTCCGCGTGCAGCGGGCACGGCTTCAAGTTCGCACCTGCGATCGGTAGCCGCCTCGCCTCTATGGCCGGCGATATCCTCTAGCTGTGCCGTTCTACCAGCGCCTGGGCGAGGTCCCGAGGAAGCGTCACATCCAGTTCCGCGACAACGGAACGCTCCTGACCGAGGAGGTCATGGGCATGGAGGGCTTCGTCGGGATGGAGTCGATCCTCTACCACCTCCAGTCGCCGTGCCGCGTGATGAAGATCGGCGGCTTCGAAGAAATCAAGCGCGACGAATGGGTTCCGGACGCACACGCGCATCGCCACTTCAAGACCTACGACATCGACCCGGAAGGCGACGAGATCACCGGCCGCCGCCTGCTGATGTGGAACAACGACGTCGAGATCTCGCTTGCGCGCCCGAAGGAGCAGATGGACTACTTCTTCCGCAACGGCGAGGGCGACGAGGTCGTGTTCGTGCACGAAGGAACCGGCACGCTGGAGACGATCTTCGGCGACGTCAGGTACAAGGAAGGCGACTACATAGTTATCCCGCGCGGCACGACGTACCGTTTCAAGCCCGAGGGCGAGCAGAGGTATCTGGTTTTCGAGACGCCGGGCCTGATCGAGATCCCGAAGCGCTATCGCAACCAGTACGGACAGATGCTCGAGGGCGCGCCGTACTACCACCGCGACATCCATCCGCCCGCGGAGCTGAACACGCATCGCGACAAGGGCGAGTTCCCCGTCAAGGTGCGCGTGCGCGGCGGCTACCAGACGTACGTCCTCGACTACCACCCGTTCGACGTCGTGGGGTGGGACGGTTTCCTATTTCCTTGGACGTTCTCGATCCACGACTTCGAGCCGATCACGGGCCGCATCCACCAGCCGCCGCCTAGCCACCAGACCTTCCAGGGGCGGAATTTCGTGATCTGCTCGTTCTGTCCGCGCAAGCTCGACTTCGACCCCGAGGCGGTACCGATTCCGTACCACCATTCGAACCTGCAGTCCGAGGAGATGATCTATTACGTCTCCGGCAAGTTCGGTTCGCGGCGCGGGGTGGACGTCGGCTCGATCACGCTGCATCCATCGGGGCTGCCGCACGGTCCGCAGCCCGGGCTGGCGGAGAAGTCGATCGGGACGCACGAGACGCACGAGCTCGCGGTGATGTGCGACACGTTCTTTCCGCTGAAGCTGACGAAGTTCGCGAAGGAGCTCGACGACGGCAAGTACGCCTACTCGTGGTACGAGAACGCGCAGGACGGCGCGGGCGCGGAAGAAGCTGCGGTCGACGGCGACGCCAGCGGCGCCGGTCTTACGTCACACCTTTAGTCCATCTGCGGTTCTCGCAACGAGTCACTTCACCCAGAGTTGGTCGAGCAGTACGCCATAGGGGTCGGAGTTGGATTGGTAGTTTCCGACTCGCCTGGAGACGAAGTTCAGCCGCTTATGGGTAATCAGCGGCACGACTGACGCGCGGTCGACGATCGCGTGGTCGATTCTCGCCCAGAGTTGATTGGCGGCGTACGGGTCGGTGGTCGGCAGCGTGAGCGCTCTCCGGATCAGAGCCTCGATGCTCGGGTCGCAGGAGGGGAAGAAGCCGGGGCACGAAAAGACCTGGATGAAGCTTGACGCTCCCGGATAGTCCGCGAACCACGTGTTTACTCCCGCCTGGACGCGGCTCCGGGCGTGCTCGGAGGAGTAATAGAGACCGTTGTCAACCCGCTTGACGTGCGTGCGATAGCCGAGGCTGCTCATCAGGGCCGCCGCGACCGGACCTTCGCTCGCCTGGTTGTCCGGAATCCAAATCGTCACAGGCGTACTCTTAGTGCCCGAGGCTGCGACCAATCGGCGCGCCCGCTTCAGATCCGGCGCCTTCCAAATGCCGCTCGGGCTGGGATGCAGTGTGTATGGGCAATAGCGGCGGTAGCCAGGGAAGTTCGGTGGCAGGATCTGGCAGGTGGGTTCCGCTCCAAGGTCTTGCGCGGAAGCAGGCAAGGCTGCCAGACGGTCGGCTGCGTAGTTGACCGCCCGGCGTACTCGTAGGTCGTTGAACGGCGGCACTCTCGTATTCAGGAACAAGTACGTGACCCCCCACAGTGGATGCGCATGCACCTGAGTTGCGTACTGAGTGACGACCTCGCCCAGGAGCTCGCGCGGAACACCGTCGAAGGCGACGTCTGCGCGCCCCCGTTCCACTGCCTGCACTTCCTTCTGCCTGGACGGCGCGGCCTCCGGCAGGAATGTCCAACTAATCCGATCGGGGTAGCCGTCGGGCGTCGCCGTCCTCGACCACTCGTGGAAGTGTGGGTTGCGCGCGAGCTCCAGTCGCCGTTCGGGTTTATAGCTCGCGATCTTGTAGGGGCCGGTGGCCGGTACGATCGTCTCCTGCTTCGGCGTCCCGAACGGGACGGGAGCAGCGAAGGAAAAAGTGAGTTTCTGGAGGAACTCGGGGTCCGGGCTCACGAGGTGGAAGGTGACGGTGCTTGCGCGCGCGTCGGTGACGATGCCGGCGCTGAGGTCGCACGGCCTCCTCGGTTCGCGGACGCAGCGGGCCGCACCACGAAGCCGGTCGTAGAAGGGGATCCTGTTCTCGCGCGATGGGTGAAGCGCGAAAGTGCGTTCGAGCCCGTAGCGAAAATCGCGCGGTCGCACAGGTTGTCCGTTGGAGTAGCGGACTCCTGGACGCAGTTGGAAGACGTACGTTCGGCCGTCGTCGCTTGGTATGGGAAGCGACGTGGCTAGATCGGGGACGAGCTTTGTGCCATCGGCATTGCCGATGCGCTGAAAGGCCGTCAGGCCGTCGTACAGCATTGTCAGCACGTTCCAGGCGGGGCCGTCGTAGCCGAGCCCGGGATCTAGCGAGTCGAAAGGGCTGCCGGTCGCGACCACTCTGAGGGTGCCGCCCCGATGCCGAATCGCAGCGGGCTGAACCGGAAACCAGAGGCGGCCGGCGGCGAGCACCACGCCTTGCGGGCGATTGCCGGTCTCGATGCTGTCCACGGCCTCGTTCCGATCTGGATCGATGCGGACGATCCTGCCGCCACTCTCGTCGCTGACCCAGAGACCGCCGTCGGCGAAGGCGAGGTCGCCCGGGGTACCGGCGATGCGAACGGTGCCCGTAACAGCGTCCCGCTGCGGGTCGATCCGCATGACTGTCCAGTCGAGCTCGTTCGCCACCCAGAGCGCACCCGCCGCATACGCGACGGCACTCGCGCCGTTTCCGACCGATATTCTCCTCGTCACCGCGTCGCTCCTTGGGTCGATACGTGAGACTCGGGCGCGGTTGTCGTCGCTCACCCAGACCCCACCGCCGCCGACCGCGATACCTCTGCCGACGTCACCAGTCCTGATGTTGGCGAGTCGACGGCCGGTGCGTGCGTCGAGCCGGACGACTGCCCGGTCGCCCGAAGTAGTCACCCAGATCGAGCCGAAACCGGCCGCGACTGCGATCGGCACGTTTCCGACCGGTATCTCCTGGACGACCCGATCCGTGCCCGGGTCGATACGAGAGACGGTCCCGTCCAGGCTGTTGGCGACCCACACGGCGTGACCTCCGTAGGCGATGCCACTGGCCCCGTGTCCCACACTGATCGTCTGGATGAGCTGGCCCGTCTTCGAACCGATTCGAGAGACGGTCTGTCGGTTCGGGCTCACGGCCCAGACCGAGCCGGCCCCGGCCGCGACGTGACTCGGCGTGCCATCCAGAAGGACCTCGCCGGTGATACTGCCCGTGTGCGGGTCGATCATGCCGAGGGCGTTCGCATCCACACCGCTTAAGGAGTGGTGGGAGCCGCCCGTGAAGAGCACGATCGCCCCGGCGACTACGCCGACCAGGAGCCCAGCGAGTCCGACCGCGACGATGGCAGGTCGCCACTGATCCAGCGTTGGCAGTCGCCGGTTCGGGGACCCCGCCTCGACCGTTGGCGACTCGCCGTTCTCATAAGCCGGCGGGATGAGCGGCAGCTCCAGGGCGGGATCCTGGCGCAGGATTGAATGCTCGAGCCGTTTCAGCGTCGGGCTCGGATCGATTCCGAGCTCATCCCGCAGGTGGTCTCGTAAGTCGGTGTAGGTCTCGAGCGCCTCGGCCTGACGCCCCGAGCGGTACAACGCGAGCATCAGTTGGCCGTGGACGCGCTCGCGGAGCGGGTGCTTGTTGCTGTGCGACTCCAGCTCCGCCACAAGCGAGGCGTGACGACCAAGAGCGAGTTCCGCTTCGATCCTTGCTTCGATCGCCCCTAGACGCTGCTCCTCCAACCGCTCGATCTCTGGTCCCGCGAACGACTCGTACGCCAGATCCGCGAGAGCAGGGCCGCGCCAGAGCGCGAGTGCCTCGGTGAGACGCTCAGACGCCCGCTCGTTGTTGCCGACGGCGAGTGCCTGGCTTCCTTCATCATGCAGCCGCTCGAAGCGTGTCAGGTCGAGTTGTTCCGGCTGGAGCTGTAGCAAGTAGCCGCCGGCGCGGGTCATCAGTAGCGGCTCGCCGCCGTTCGTCTTCAGCGTCTTCCGCAGACGTGAAATGAAGACATCGAGGCTATGTGTCGCGCTTACCGGCGGCCGCTCGCCCCACAGGTCGTCGATCAGCCGATCGCGTGACACGACTTCATTTGCGTGCAAGAGCAGGACTGCGAGGAGGGCCCGCTGTTTGGCGCTCCCGAGCACGAGAGTGCGACCCTCTTCCTCGACCTCGATCGGCCCGAGAAGCCGAAACTGCATGTCTCACCTGTTGCTAGACGTCGCCCCAAGCTAGCACTGCCGCAGCCGCTCCTCACAGCGGAAGGCCGGCGTTGAGGGAGCGTGAGCGTGGGGCGAGCATGCGTTGAGGCCGACGCCGGAGGCTGAGAGCAGA
Organism: Gaiellales bacterium; assembly: GCA_038237145.1. Taxonomy (GTDB): domain Bacteria; phylum Actinomycetota; class Thermoleophilia; order Gaiellales; family Gaiellaceae; genus 3-1-20CM-4-69-9. Next base: position 36,603 of record JBBRZA010000005.1, on the reverse strand, counting down.
CGAGGCCGCAGTCGGCGGTTTCGGAGACGAAAGGAGCACACGTGAACTTCAGCTTCACCCTACGGCGCCTTCGCTGGGTAATGGTGGCGCTTGCCGCTGCCGCCTTCGCCGCACCGGCCGCCCAGGCTTACCACGCACCTCGCGAAAATCTAGCGGCCACGACTCCGCGTCAGCCGTTTGCTGGCGCCACGTCGCAGAGCTCTACACCTACACAATGGAACGCGAGCCCACTGGAAATCGATCGACTCGGGCCGAAGAACGTTCCACTGCGCCACTCGTTGCTTCCGGCACCGGTGAACATCGTCAAGATCGTCCGTCCCGGAGGCTTCGACTGGGCCGACGCCTTTATCGGGGCCGCAGTGTGCGGGTTCGTGCTCGCCTCGGCGGCGGGAGTGGCGATGCTTGTCACCCGGCGCAGAGCCGACCTTCGAGGGCGGAGCGAGCTCGCGGGTGCCTGAATGAGTCAAACGTTCTGCCCATCCGACCGCTGCGTTGCGGGAGCCCTGAACACGACTCCCGCAACGTACGGCGGAACAGCAGTTGAGCGGCGGATCGCGCTTGACTCGCCGACTACTCCACATCGGAGAAAGGCCTTTGCGACCTGGTGGGGTGGGACGGTTTCCTATTTCCTTGGACGTTCTCGATTCACGATTTCGAGCCGATCACAGGTCGCATTCACCAGCCGCCTCCGTCGCACCAGACCTTCCAGGGCCGCAACTTCGTGATTTGCAGTTTCTGCCCGCGGAAGCTCGACTTCGACCCGCTGGCTGTGCCGATCCCCTACCACCATTCCGGCAAGTTCGGCTCGCGCAGGGGTGTGGATGTCGGTTCGATCACCCTCCACCCGTCGGGATTTGCCGCACGGACCTCAGCCGGGCCTCGCAGAGAAGTCGATCGGTACGCATGAGACGGACGAGCTCGCGGTGATGTGCGACACGTTCCATCCCCTGAAGCTGACGAAGTTCGCGAAGAAGCTCGACGACGGGAAGTACGCCTACTCGTGGTACGAAAACGCGCAGGACGGAGCGGGCGTCGAGGAAGGTTCGGTAGACGGCGACGCGAGCGGCGCCGGCCTTACCTCCCACCTGTAGCGAGTAGGTCCTGCCCTCATGTGTGGCATCCCTGCCCTCGTCGGTCGCCGCCGTCCTCGTCGAGACGCGCACCTAGGATGTCAAGCCCGTGCTCGGGGAGCCCGAGAGTAGGCTTCTGTCGCCGACCTAGACGGCCGCGAAGACAACGAGCTCGCGCTCGGCGCTCTTCTCTTCCTCGTCCTCGAAGCCGATGACGAGGGACTTGCCAAAGGCGCTGCCGAGCTTGCGCAAGGTCTCCACTGTCGGAGCGTGCTGGCCGCTCTCAAGGCGGGAGATAGCCGAGTGGCTGGTGCCAACGATGCCAGCGACCTGACTTTGCGAGAGACCGGCCTCCATTCGCAGGCGGATCAGCTGCCGGGCCAGTTCCTCATACGGAGCCAGCCGAGCCTGCTCGGCCTGGTACTCGGGGCTGCGAGCTCGCCGCCGGCTGGCTTCAGCGGCAGTGCTGCCAATCGGGCTCTGAGCGGTCTTGCTCATGAGCTGACCTTACCAAAAATGGTAAGAAACGCAACCCCCTTTCGGAAAGCGGCGAAAACGGCTTGTTTAGGGGGCTTGTTTTAGGGCGTCTCACGGCGCATCGCGGCCGATGGCCCGTGGACGGATCCGCTTTTTAGCGTCCATCCGGGCCTTGAAGTCGTCCCAGTTCTTCTCGGCTTCGCTGATCGCCGCCGACGGGATCTTCTGAGTCGTCTTGACGAAGGCGTGAAGCAGGATCACGAAGTTGTCTGAGCGCCGGTAGAGGATGCGGTAATGGGTGTTGCCGAAGTGACAGCGCAGCTCCCGCAGTTGCCCCGAGGCCTGTGAGCTCCACGGGAAAGGAAGATCGGGGTTAGACGTCGTGCAAAGCTCATTAATGCGATCGATCTGGCTATCCACTGCCAGCTTGTGCTTGTCGTTCGGCAGTCCCTCGATGAACTCATCGACCGGCTCGCTGCCGTCCGGGGCTCGGTAGAAGACGGCGCGAAGCCGCTTAGGTCCGGATGGTGGCATAGCTGAACGCTAACCGGCCGCCAACATTGGGTCAGGCTGTTTGTTCCGATGCAGGGCAACGGGCACAGCGATGCGTCTCGCGTCGATAGACGCATTAGACGGGAAGTCCTGCGCCTCATGAACACTGGAGACAAGACAATGACCACAGACAACGGCCGCGACAAAAACGATCCGGAGCCTAGGAACCCCGAGCCTCGCCCGACGACGATCGAGGAGCTTCGGCGGCGCGCGATCTGCAAGAAACGCTACGGCCGAGTCACCCTGACGATCCGCCGCTGGGGCGGCTACGGCGACCTCATCGGCGACAGCGACCTAGCTAAGAAGGTGACCGCCTTCCGCGCTCGTGATGCAACGGCGGAAGAGGTTGCCTTGGCTTTCGTTCGGGCGCGCGTCAAGAGCCACTCGCCAACATTCCGCTGGAAGGACGCCGAGCTCGACCGTCTCATCCTCCTGGTGGCCGACTGCTCACAGTCACCGCACTTCAAGGCGCGAACGGCCGACGAACTGGCCGAGGAGCTAGTCAAGGCGCAGGACGAGGAACGCGAGCGGCTGAAGCGTCTTTCGGCCCAGTTCGCCCAGTCGTTCGCTGGGATTAGCAACTTCTCCGAGCTGATGAGACCACAGATCGGGGAGTGGGCCGCTCAACAGCAACGGCTGTTCGCCGGTCTATCTCGCAGCCTCGTTATGCCGTCGCTCGGCACGTCGCTCACTGGTTTAGCCACCGCGTCTGTCCAGCAGCAAATGCGGACGCTTGGCCTGACGGCCACAGTGCGCCGCCAAATGTTTCCGACGCTGCAACCGGCACTTACTCGATCGCTCATTGGCCAGCCACTCGCAACCAGCCTGCTGGCCCAGCGGGTTCGGCTTCTTGATGCGATCTACGGAGAGTTTCTCGAAGTCGCTGACAGCCTCACTCGCACTTCAGCAAGGGCAAACGCTGATGCCGGCGCTGGCCGCCCTCTCACGTCAGCGCTCTCACACGATCTCGCAAGTGATAAGCGCCGCGAGAGAAGCGGTTGAGCTCGCGGAGCGAGAGGGAGAGCACGATGAAGCCGAGGACCTGGCGACCATCACAGCTGAGGTCGTCGAGGTCGTCGAAGCGCCGTCGGTCGAGAAGCTCGAGCAGATGCTTGCCGACCTATCGGAACATCTCAAGGATCGGTTCGACGAGCTCGAGGCAAAGCAAGGCGCCAGCGAAGAGAAGCGTGAGCAGGATCAAAAGGATGACTTGGTGCTGAACGTCTTTCTGTGGTTCCTCACGATCTGCCTCGCCCTCTTCGTCTTCCTGCTCGAGAACCTGCCGACCTAAGGCCGTTGGTTGGGACGGCTACCTCTACCCGTGGACGTTCTCGGTGCACGACTTCGAGCCGATCACCGGCCGCATCCACCAGCCGCCGCCGTCGCCGTCGCACCAGACCTTCCAGGGCAGGAATTTCGTGATCTGCTCGTTCTGTCCTCGCAAGCTCGACTTCGATCCGCTAGCAGTGCCCATCCCGTATCACCATTCGAACCTGCAGTCGGAGGAGATGATCTATTACGTTTCCGGCAAGTTCGGGTCGCGGAAGGGCGTCGACGTCGGCTCGATCACACTCCATCCGTCGGGCCTCGCGCACGGCCCGCAACCGGGCCTGGCGGAGAAGTCGATCGGCACGCACGAGACGCACGAGCTCGCGGTCATGTGCGACACGTTCTATCCGCTCAAGCTGACGAAGTTCGCGAAGAAGCTCGACGACGGGAAGTACGCGTACTCGTGGTACGAGAATGCGCAGGATGGAGCTGACGAAGCATCCGTGGACGGCGACGCGACCGGCGCCGGACTCACCTCGCACTTATAGCCGGACAGGTACGGCGCAGTGGCCTCATCGCCGACGAGTGCGGCGTCGCTCGGCAACCACCGCGAGCGCGCTTGAGGTCGGGCACGGCCTGCAGGCGGCCGCGCCCGACCGGTAGCGAGTTACGGAATGTTCGGACACTCCGCCGGCTGGGGCTGGTCGACGCGGATGGCGGCGTTCGTCGTCCCGGGCGGCAGAGCGTAGAACGCCCACAACACGAGCGGTGTCGAGCCCTCGTTGCGCATGTTGTGCACCTCCGTCGGGGGCTGCATGAAGCCTGCGCCGGTGGCGTATTTCGTCGCCGGACAGCCGGACATGCCGTGGTAGAGCGTGCCTTCGCCTGCCGCGACCGCGACGAAAGTGGGGCCGGGATGGGTGTGCCAGCCCGTGCGCCCGCCCGGCGCAATCGTCAGCTGCTGGTAGGCGGTGTCGCATGCCGTCGTGCCGCACGTCATCAGCGGCGTGACCGTGTCGTACGTGAACGTCACGCGTCGGGTTATCACCTTTTTCTTACTGACGCGTATACGGACCGTCTTGGTCGCCGTCTTCGTCTCGGGCACCCCGATCACCACTGACTGCGAGACGGGGCCGCGCGCCATATAGGTGCTGACGGCACCGGACCCCGCCGTCGCCAACGCCTGAGCCGCTACCACCGTGGCAGCCCCGCCGGCGACGAGCACGCCGAGGAGCGCGACGCGTCGCCGATTCATTCGGATTGAACCCTTCACTCGTTTCTCCCTTCCCGTGTCGTCTGTCGAGAGTCGTGGGAGTCTAGCTCGGCACGAAACGCGAGCAGCAGGGCCTGGTCGCGCGAGAGAGCCATCCCATGCGCTTCCCACGCATGCCGCCGAACCTCCGCAACCAGGCCCTCTTCATCGTCGGCACGGGCCACGAACCCACAATCGCACTCGAGCACCTTTTTCACGATTCGTCGCCGCGACCGTAGAAAGTCGCCTCTAAATCAAGGCAAAATGTCGGCAAGAAACCGGGCCAGGAGGTTACAGCTGAAGGTTTTCCTCGCGGGTCGAGTCGCAGTCGAGACAAACGGCGTGGCGATCGACGAGCAACGCTTCCCTGGGAGGCAGGGTCGGCTCCTGTTTGCCTATCTCGTGGCCGAGCAGGGCCGACCTGTGCCACGCGAAGAGCTCGCGGAGGCGCTCTGGGGCGAAGCGCCGCCGGCGACGTGGGAGAAGGCGCTCACGGTGCTCATGAGCAAGCTGCGCGGCGTGCTCGCGGAGTGCGGGCTCGACGGTGCGACGGCGCTCACCAGCGCATTCGGCTGCTACCGGCTGAGCCTCCCAGACGCGGCCTGGGTCGACGTGATCGCCGCAGCCGACGCGGTTCGCGAGGCCGAGACAGCGCTGGCGGAGAGTGAGATCGAACACGCGAGAGCGGTCGCGCTCCAGGCTTCGTCGTTGGCGCGGCCGCCGTTCTTGCCTGGAGAGGACGGGGGCTGGGTCGATGAGAAGCGCCGCGAGCTGGAGGCTATTCGTCTCCGTGCGTTCAACTGTCTCGGGGAAGCATGTCTTCGGTCGGGCGACGCGACGGAGGCGGCGAAGTGGGCTGCGGAGGCGATCGCATTCGAGCCCTACCGAGAGACGGGGTACCGGCGCCTGATGGAGGCCTACGCTGCCGCGGGCGAACGCGCCGAGGCGCTGCGGGTTTACGAGCGCTGCCGACGACTTCTTGCGGAGGACATTGGCGCGTACCCTTCGCCCGAGACAGACGCCCTCTACCGCGGGCTGCTCGCTGCGCCCTCTTCGGACCCAGCGGCGCCGGCTCGCGAGCGCGAGCCCGCACGCGCGCCACGTCGCCGCACGCGCCGCACGGCGTTCGCTGCGGCTATGGGAATGCTCGCGCTTGCGGCTGCTGCCGTCGGGAGTGTCCTCGCGACGCGCGGCGAAAAGCCCGGCGTGATGACCGTGGCGGGGAACGCCGTCGGGTTGATCGACGCAGACGGCAACGAGATGCGCGACCAGATCGCCGTCGACGCCGCCCCGACGAGTGTCGCCTTCGGCCACGGCGCTGTGTGGGTTACGAACGCGTATGCGAACACCGTCTCGCGGGTCGATCCCGAGACGCGGAGCGTGCGCCAGACCATCTCCGTCGGCAACAGTCCGAGCGGGATCGCAGTCGGCGGCGGCGCTGTGTGGGTGGCCAACCATGGCGACGGCACCGTCTCGTGGATCCATCCGGATTCGAACACGGTGGTGCGGCAGATCCCCGTCGGCAACGGTCCTACGGCGGTCGCGTTTGGTCACGGGTCGGTTTGGGTGACGAACTCCGACGACCGGACCCTCTCGCGGATCGACGTCGACGGCAGCGAGGTTGAGACCATCCGAACAGGCGCCGTCGGCCGCGGAATCGCGATCGGGGGCGGGGCGGTGTGGGTAACAGACGAGGCGACGAGAACCGTCGTGCGGATCGATCCCGCCACGAACCGAGTGACGAACACGGCGGCCGTCGGGAGTGGGCCGGCCGGCGTCGTGTACGGCGACGGAACGCTCTGGGTTGCGAACGAGCTCGACGGGACCGTCTCGGAGATCGACGCCAGGACACTCGCGGTTCGCGCCTCGATCCCCGTGGCCGAGAGCCCCTCGGCGCTCGCGCTCGACGAGGGTGGACTCTGGGTGAGCGACGAGTTCGGGCAGCGGCTCGTCAGGATCGACACACGTACGCGAAAGGAGACCGCGGTGGTACGCGTGGGTAACCGCCCGACCGGGCTCACCGCCGTGCCCGGCGATGTCTGGGTCGCCGTCCAGGGGTCCGGCGCGACCCACCACGGCGGCCGGCTCGTCATCATCGGCGACGACTTCGATTCCATCGACCCGGCGCTCGCACATAGCTCGGATGCGTTCGCTCTGCTCGGTCTTGCTTACGACGGACTCACAGCGTTCCGTCGCGTCGGCGGGAGCGACGGCACGCAGCTCGTCGCCAACCTCGCTGCGGCGTTGCCTCTGCCGACGGAGGGCGGAAGGTCGTACACGTTCAGAGTCCGCTCCGGGATTCGCTACTCGGACAGCTCGCTCCTGCGCGCGCAGGACTTCAAGCGTGGCCTCGAGCGCATGCTCGTGCTTCAACGCTCCGCCCTACGGGGCTCACCACTTTTGAAGATCGTCGGCGCGTCCAGCTGCAACCCGGGGCAGGCGTGCGACCTTTCGCGCGGCGTCATCGTCAATGGCGAGAGCTTGTTGACGATCCGCTTGTTTCGTGCGGATCCCGGGCTTCTTCACGAGCTCACACGGGTTGTTCCGGTGCCGCGTGGCAGTCCGCGGAGTGAGGTAGGCGCGAACCCAATCGCCTCGACCGGGCCATACACCATCGACAAGTACGTCCCGCATAGACAGTTGACGCTCGTTCGGAACAGCCACTTCCGCACATGGTCCGAACAGGCGCGCCCGAACGGCTACCCCGACGAAATCGTGTGGAAGCTCGACGTCCCGCCGAAAGAGGCGGTACGCCGGGTGGTCGACGGCAAAGCCGACATCCTCTTGAACGGCGTGCCTGCCGATCGCGTCGAGGAGCTCGCGGCGCGCTACCCACGTCAGGTTCACCTGATCCCGCAACGCTCGACGGCCTTCGTCTTCCTGAACACGCGCCGCTCGCCGTTCGACGACGTCCGCGTCCGCCGCGCGCTGAACTACGCCGTCGACCGCAGGAAGCTGGCCGGTCTGCACGCCGGGGCGGCGGTCGCGCACGTCACGTGCCAGGTGGTGCCTCCGACCGTGCCCGGATTCCGTCCGTACTGCCCGTACACCATCGATCCCGCCTCTACCGGCGCCTGGAAGGCGCCTGATCTGGCGAAGGCGCGCGCTCTAGTCGGGGCGTCAGGGACGCAAGCCCACAAGATCGTCGTGTGGACGTTCCCGTTCTTCGGCGAGGAGGGCCGCTACCTGGCCTCGCTCCTCCGGCGGCTCGGATATCGCGCGGAGCTCAAACAGGTTCGCCGGGTCGATGAGTACTTCGCGACGATTAGCCGCGCTTCTTCGAAAGTGCAAGCCGGCTTCGCCGGCTGGTTCGGATTGCACACGGCAACGGATGCACTGGGAACGCTTACTTGTGGCTTCGAAAGTAACTGGGCGCGATTCTGCGACTCGCGTTTCGACCGCAACGTGAAGCGGCTCGCTGCCCTGCAGGCGGCTGATCCCGCCGCCGGGGCCGAGCTCGCCGCGCAGCTCGACCGCCAGATCGTCGATCGCGCGCCGTGGGTCCCACTCTTCACGCCGCGCCTCGTAGATTTCACAGCCAGGCGCGTGGGGAACTACCAGCCGAACACATACGCGGCCAGCACGGTCTTGCTCGATCAACTCTGGGTTCGGTAGGCCGGGGCCGTGTGGCGTCCGAAGATTTCAATCACAGCCGAGACTGACGAGAGGCTTTCAGCGGCCATCCGAGGCTGACGCTCCGGTTCAACTAACCGAGACTCAACAAAAGATTCCGTGGGTCAGACGATGCGTGCGAAGCGCGTGTGACTTGCCCGCTCAACCTCGACCCTTCGGATGCCGTGGGGTGGGACGGTTTCCTATTTCCTTGGACGTTCTCGACCCATTGGCCGTCCCTATCCCGTACCACCACTCGAAGCTGCAGTCCGAGGAGATGATCTATTACGTCTCCGGGAAGTTCGGGTCGCGACGCGGGGTGGACGTCGGCTCGATCACGCTGCATCCATCGGGGCTGCCGCACGGCCCGCAGCCTGGTCTGGCCGAGAAGAGCATCGAGACGCACGAGACGCACGAGCTCGCGGTGATGTGCGACACGTTCCACCCGCTGAAACTCACGAAGTTCGCGAAAGAGCTCGACGACGGGAAGTACGCCTACTCCTGGTACGAGAACGCCCAGGACGGCGCGGAGGAAGCTGCGGTCGACGGCGACGCCAGTGGCGCAGGTCTCACCTCCCACCTCTAGCGAAGAGCTGGCAGTAAGGGGCTCGCGTAACCGAGACTCCACGCCAAAGTGCTTCAAATCGCGAGGCGCGCGCCACTTGCGCGATTCGCCCAGGTGCCCCGTGAGTGCTTAGACGCTCCAGGCCAGTTGCGACGCAGATGCTTCCCGTTGGTTCGCGGATCTAGCCGAGGCGGACGGCGACGAGTCGGCGGGCGCTGACGCCGCCGAGTGGGTTTTCGCCTGCTTTGCGTGCGCGAAGGAAGAAGGCGAATCTGTTGCTGCCGCGGAACTGCAGCCGGGAGCTGGCACGCAGGTTGAAGGTGGCGTAGCCGTCGGCCCCGGTCGGCTGCTCGACGTGGCTTGGCAGTACCTGCCCGAGTGGGACTCCTTCGATGAAGACGAGCGCGCCTTGGACGGAGTGGTTGCGGCTGTCGGAGACGTGGATGCGCACGAACAAGCGGCCGTGCTTGCGCAGGCGGTTGGGTTGGAATGAGTATTGGTCGATGATCAGCCGGTTCGGTAGCGAGACCTCGTTGATCGAGATGACGGCGCCGGGGGGCGGGCTTGCCTTCGTGATCACGGCGGTCGGCGCCGAGGTCGCGGTGGCCGAGCCCTGACCGTTTTTGCCTGTGACCTGGACGCGGAGTGTGGTTCCGACGTCGACGGACTTGAGCAGGTAGGTGCTGGCGGTCGCGCCGCTGATCGAGGAGCAGCTGCCGCCGTTTGTGTCGCAGCGGCGCCACTGATAGGTGTAGCTGATCGACGCGGCGCCGGTCCAGCTGCCCTTGTTCGCGGTCAAGGTGTTGTTCTCGGCCGGAGTGCCCGAGATCGTCGGCGGTTGCGTGTTCTTCGCCGGGCCGGCGTTGGCCTTGACCACGCTCGTCGCGTTCGAGTTGAAGCTCGCCGTTCCGTCCGTGTTCGTCGCGATCACGCGCGAGCGGATCCGGTGTCCAACATCCGCGCCCGTCAATACGTACGTCTTCGTTGTTTCGCCCGGAATGTTGGCACAGTTGACGCCGTTGAGACCGCCACCGCTCGTGTCGCAGCGCAACCAGCGATACTGATATGTGAACGGAGGCGTCCCCGACCAGTTGCCGTTCGAAGTTGTCAGCGTGCTCCCCTGGACAGCGGCCCCGGAGACCACCGGCTGACCATTGTTCTTCGGCGGGCTTTGCGAGCGCGCCGATCCACCTGCCGCGGCGACCAGCGCTGTCGCGATCATGCCGAGCAGGACGAGTAATCCCAGCGAACGCCGTACCGTTGGTGTGTGCCTACCTGCCTGACGCAACATCCTGTTTCCCCCTTTTGGGCGTGGTATAGTTCGTACTAAGACGATGGTCGTACTACGAAGTTAGTCGTACCGCATGACTCCACTACCGAAACCTCCCAAGCCGTTCCCACGAGGTGAAGCCGCGGCCGAAGCTCCGGTGGACGAGATGTACGCGGATGCTGCCTCCCTGCGTGAGGCGCTAGCGGTCTTTCAGCGCCAGAGCGAGGTCGTCACCCGCGCACACGGCCTGACACCGCGCTCCTACCAGCTGCTGCTCATGATCAAGACCGCGCGGGCTGGCAATGGTTTGGCTGGCTTGCTTGAGCTCGAGGAGCGGCTGCAGCTCGGCAAGAGCACCGTGACCGAGTTGGTGCTCAGAACCGAGAAAAGGGGATTCGTCCGCCGCGAGCTCGACCGCCAGCGACAACGAGGAATCGCGATCCGCCTCACGCCCGTTGGTGAGCGTCGCCTAGCTAAAGCCGTTCGCGCGCTCGGCGACGAACGTAGCCAGCTCCTCCAGACTCTGACAACGATCCGAAAATAGGACAGTCTCTCCGCGCCGACGCGCAGTGGCCTCAAGCGGCCGGATCAGCGTGCTAGAAACCCTCCTGGCCTGAGCTTCATGGTCGGTGGTGACGAATGGCTAGCTCCGACGGCGCGGCTGGGCCCTTTCGGAGAACGGATCTTCCACCGGCTCCAAGTGCCCTCGTCGCTGGCCTCGCACGAGCTTGCGTGCGTAGCGTTGTGGTCGACGATCGGCGGCGGCCCCGCCTCGAGCATCGGCGCGAACGCTTCGCGCGTCTGCTCCTCGGTGCGTGAGTGGCCTTGGTCAAAGTTGAAGTCGCTGCCCGCTGACGAGACCCAGGGCATGCTCCAGCCCATCCGCCGCTTGTACGCCTGCAGCTTCTCGAGCGGTGCTTGCGAGACGTAGAGCATCGTCACGTCCCGCACGTGCAGGTGCGGCATGGCGCCGTCGACGGTGTCGGCCATCGACGAGCAGGTCGGGCAGCCGGCCTTGTAGCTGGGGCCGAACATGAAGTGGTAGACGAGCAGCTGGCTGCGGCCGTCAAACAGCTCCGCCAGCGTGCGCGTGCCGTCGTCGGTCTCGAAGCGGTACTCCTTCTCGACGCGAACCCAGGGCAGCTCGCGCCGCTGCCGTGCCAGCTCGTCACCCAGGTGGGTGTGCTCCTTCTCGCGAGCGAGCAGCTCCTCGCGGGCAGCTGCCCACTCCTCGCGACTCACGACCTCGTGATCGGGCATCGCGCACTCCTTTCCGCTGCAGCTCAGTAACGGTCGATTTCGACCAGGCGCTCGTCGCTGATCCCGAAGTGGTGGGCGACCTCGTGGAGGACGACTCGACTCACCTCCCGGCGAAGCCTTTCCGGGTCGTGTGCGTAGAGCCGCACGAGCGGGCCGCGGAAGATCGTGATCTTGTCCGGCAGCACCCCGCCGTAGTAGCTGCCGCGTTTGGTGAGGGGTACGCCTTGATAGAGGCCGAGCAGCGGTTGACCAGGAGGTGGTTCGTCCTCGACCACGATCTCCACGTTCGACATCTGAGCCCGCAGGTCCGGCGGCAGCGAGTCGAGCGCATTCTGCGCGTACTCCTCAAAGCGCTCTTGCGAATCCAGCAGATCGCCTTCCATGTAAGGCAGGGTAGACCGGCGTCCTTGCAGTGCGGCCTGTCCGCCGACCGTTTATGCTCGGGACGTGCAGCAGATCGGCGCTCGCACCGGGAGCCAGACCAAGTTCCTCCTCGAGGAATCGCAGCTCCCGCGGCATTGGTACAACATCCGTTCCGACATGCCCACGGCTCTGCAGCCGGTGCTGCATCCGGGTACCGGACAGCCGGTCGGGCCGGACGATCTCGCGCCCCTGTTCCCGATGGAGCTGATCGGCCAGGAGGTGAGCGAGGAGGCGGAGATCGCCATTCCTGAGGAGGTCCTGGAGATCTACAGCCTCTGGCGCCCGACGCCGCTCTACCGTGCGTCGAGACTCGAGGCGGCCATCCGAACCCGCTCGCGCATCTTCTACAAGTACGAGGGCGTCAGTCCTCCAGGGAGCCACAAGCCGAACACCGCGATCGCGCAGGCCTTCTACAACAAGAAGGAAGGGCGGACGCGTCTCGCTACCGAGACCGGAGCGGGCCAGTGGGGGAGTGCGCTCTCGTTTGCGTGCAAGCTGATCGGCCTCGAGTGCAAGGTGTACATGGTTCGAGTTTCCTACGAGCAGAAGCCTGCCCGGCGCTCGATGATCAAGGCGTGGGGCGCGGAGATCGTGCCGAGCCCTTCCGCTGAGACGCAGTCCGGCCGCGCGATTCTCGAGGAATACCCGGACTCACCGGGGAGCCTCGGGATTGCGATCTCGGAGGCGGTCGAGGACGCGGCTGGACGCGATGACACTGCCTACGCGCTCGGGAGCGTCCTCAACCATGTTCTCCTCCACCAGACTGTGATCGGCCAGGAGGCCCTCGCGCAGATGGAGCTCGCAGGCGCCTTCCCCGACGTCGTCATCGGCTGCGTCGGCGGCGGCTCGAACTTCGCGGGCCTAGCGTTTCCGTTCTTGCGCGAGAAGATCGCGGGCCGTGAGATCGACGTCCTCGCGTGCGAGCCGGCGGCCTGCCCGACCCTGACGCGCGGCCTGTTCGCGTACGACTTCGGCGACACCAGCAAGCTGACGCCGCTGGTACCGATGCACACGCTCGGGCACGACTTCGTGCCGGCCCCGATCCACGCTGGCGGGCTCCGCTACCACGGAGTTGCTCCACTGATCTCCCAGCTCGTACGTGACAGGCTGATCCGCGCTGAGGCGTACCTCCAGAACGACGTTTTCGCGTCTGCCGTTCTCTTCGCGGGAAGCGAAGGGATTCTCCCGGCGCCGGAAGCTGCGCACGCGATTCACGGGACGCTTCAGGTGGCGAAGGCGGCCGACGAGGCCGGGAAGGAGCGCACCATCCTCTTCAACCTGTCCGGCCACGGCCATTTCGACATGGCCGCCTACGACAACTACTTCGCAGGCAAGCTCGAGGATGTCGCCCTGGACGAGGACGAGATGGACCGCGCCCTGCGCGCGATCGAGGATCTGCCGGTTCCCGCTTAGCGCGCTCGAGGAATAGGGTCTGTGTAGCAGGATGGGGAGCTTCCAGCGAGAGGAGAGGATCCATGCTCAGATGCTTTAGATGGGCCTTGGCGTGCGCGATTCTTGTCGCCGCGCTCACAGCCGGGACGACCGCTCAAGGCGCGAACCCGCCGCTCTGGGTGAAGCACATCCAGAACTACGACGGCGGCATCTCGAACGGCGTGCGTGCGCGGCTCGCGGCGAGCCAGGTTCGCGTGAGCGGTTTCGTCTCGGCCGCGACCACCGCGCTTCAGAACGTCCAGATGAACGCAGACAGCGATCCGCCGCTGCCGCAGAACGAGACCTCGGTTGCGTACAAGCCGTCGAATCCGCTGATCGCGGTTGCGGCATCGAACGACTACGTCGGCGACGGTGACTGGATCGGGAACACGAGTGACGGCGGCCAGACGTGGGCGAGCACGTTCAAGGACCCGAAGACGTCGGTCGGCACGCGCTGCTTCGGCGGCGATCCCTCCGTCGTCTACAGCGTGCGCGACCAAGCGTTCTACCTCGCGACGCTCTGCTTCTTCGTCTCCGGCGAGTCAGAGCTGCAGGTCTGGCGCTCGACGGACGACGGAGCGACGTGGACGGACTCTACGAAGGCGTCGCTCGTCAACACCAACCGCGCGGGCGACGGTTGGGACGAGACGGTCTTCTACGACAAGGAGCTGCTCGCGGTCGACAACAACCCGTCGAGCTCGCACTACGGGCGGCTCTACATGACGTACATCAAGTTCCACATGACGCTGCCGAGTGGGCGAGGCGATTACTGCCCGGTGCAGGCCGCGTATACGGACGAGATCCCCGAGGATGCGTCGGCCGCGACCTGGACGAACGTTGCCGTCGTCGCGGATGATCCGGCCGGGAACGGCCGGGGGGCTGGGGCGAACCAGTGGGCGCTGCCGGTCGTCGACAGCACAGGCGCCCTCGACATTGCGTACACGCTCGAGGACTGCAACACCGGCTTCGACCGCGGCTTCTTCTTCACCCGGTCGACGAACGGCGGAGCCACGTACGCCCGGCCGGTCCAGATCGACAAGCCCGGCCAGTTTGCTGACAACCCCAACCCGCAGGACAAGCTGAACCCCAAGAAGTTCAGGGCACCGATCTCGCCTTCGCTCGCCTTCAACCCGGTGACGGGATCGCTGAACTTCGCCTACCAGAACAACGTGAACCGTCAGACGTCCGGCGCGGACATCTCGTTCCAGCAGTCGCGTGACTTTGGCGCGACCTGGTCGGACGCGAAGACGATCAGCACGATTGCAGGCGGCGCGGCGGCGCCAAACGACCAGTACTTCCCGTGGCTCTCGGTCGACGAGGACGGGAACCTGCACGCGATCTGGTTCGACAACCGTAACGACCCCCGCAATGTCATGATGGAGACGTTCCAGGCCTTCTCGTCGAACGACGGGGGTAGCTGGAGAAACTGGAACATCTCGAGCGTCCCTTGGAACCCGGACGAGTCGTTCTTCAAGTGCGGCTGCTTCATCGGCGACTACAACGCCATCGCCGCATCGACGCAGGTCGTCTACCCGGTGTGGACGGACGGTCGCAACACTCCCGGCTCACCGCTTGGGCAGACGGACATCTTCACGAACGTCGAGATCGGCGGGATCCGCTAGGCGATGCGGTAGAGCCCGCGCGGCTGTCGACGCGCGGGCTCTACCGAAGCCCCGGCCGTGAGCTAGTCGGAGTCCGACCCCTTCGCCTCCTCGCGCACCGGCTCGTAGATGAGTATCGCCACACCGTCGCCGACCACCTTCGAGTCGACCAGCCGCAGAGGCTTCTTGTCGCTCGTGTCGCCGAAGAGTCGCTTGCCGATTCCCAGCACAACCGGGTAGACCATCAGCCGGAGCTCATCGACCAGGTCATGCTCGAGCAGCGTTTGCACGAGCCTGGCGCTGCCGTGGACGACGATGTCGCCGTCCTGCTCCTGCCTCAGCTTTCCAACTTCCTCCACGACGTCGCCCTTCAGCACCGTCGAGTTGTTCCAGTCGGGCTCAGCCAGGGTCGAGGAGACGACGTACTTGGGCATGCTGTTGAACTTGTCGGCGAACTCGCCGTCCCTCAACGGCCAGGCCTCGGCAAAGCCGTCGTAGGTCACGCGCCCCAGCAACAGGGCCTCGGACGCGAACGTTTCGTCGAGCTTGAACTTGTCGCCCTCGTCTCCGCGGCTGATCTTGAAGCTCCAACCTCCTTGTGCGAAGTTCTCGGCCCCGCCGGGGTCCTCCATGACGCCGTCCAGCGATACGAACTCGGTTACGACGATCCGTCCCATGGCTACTCCCATCTTTCGGTTGGTTCTCGATCGTTAGACCGCGCGCCGACGCGAAACTCATCGGAGCTCATGTCACACTTTTATGCGCGTTACCGCCGCGAGGTCCCTCGCACGCCGAACGCGGGGATCGTCGCGGCCGGCGAGGTTGATGGCCACGAGCTCGGCTGCGCCGCGCGCCCCGGCCTCTGCGAGCTCGGCCGCCATGAGTGCGTCACCTCGCAGCCGATCATTCCCCTCCTGCGCGACGAGGGCGGCAAGCAACGCGACCTCCGCTGCGGCTTCGGCGACGGCAAGCGGTACGTCGGCAGCATCGGAGAGCGCCGCCGCCAACTCTGCTTCCCGCGAAGGTGAGGCTGCCGGCAGCCGCAGCGCCTTGATCACCTTGGCGTAGGCGTCGTCGTCCGCCAACGCGAGGGTCGTCAGACTCGAGCGCAGCGCTTCGGCGCGTTCGACCACCTCACCCGCCTTCGGCCACTCGTGCGCCAGACGCGCAGCCATCGCGACGAGGCCGGCCGCCATCGCGACGGCCACCGCGGCGACCGAGCCGCCGGCCGGTGCGGGCTCCGCCGACGCGATCCGGTCGAGGAACCGCTCGACCGGCTCCTGCAGGTTAAAGGTTGCCAATCGCCCAGCTTCGCCGCGTCACCTCATCCGGCTCCAAACCGCGCGGCCTCTTCCGAGCCGCCCGTGGCATCGCCCGCGCTGTAGGAGTGGGCGCCGGCGCCGGCGAGCTTGCCGCCGTCGACGATCAGATACTCCTCCCTGATCGGGCGATCGTCGAACCAGCACTCGAGGATCTCGCGGACGCCGGCGGCATAGCGGGCCTGGGCCGACAGGCTGGTGCCGGAGTTGTGGGGGGTCATCCCGTGGTGCGGCATCGTCCGCCACGGATGATCCTGCGGGGCAGGCTGGGGAAACCAGACGTCGCCCGCGTAGCCCGCAAGCTGTCCGCTCTCGCACGCCCGCGCGACCGCGTCGCGATCACAGATCTTGCCGCGCGCGGTGTTCACGATGTACGCGCCGCGCTTCATCTTGCTGATCAACTCGTCGTTGAAGAGGTGCTCGGTCTCCGGGTGGAGCGGGGCGTTGATCGTCACCACGTCGCACACACGAACCAGCGACTCGACGTCCGGGTGGTACGTGACGCCCAGCTCCTCCTCGACCTCGGTTGGGAGGCGGTGCTTGTCGGTGTAGTGCAGCCCAACCTCGAACGGCTTCAGCCGTCGCAGCACGGCCGAGCCGATCCGCCCTGCGGCCACGGTGCCGACCTGCATTCCCTCCAGGTCGTAGGACCGAGACGCGCAGTCGGCGATGTTCCAACCCCCGTCGAGAACCCAGTGGTGGGCGGGGAGGTAGTTGCGGACGAGCGTGAGGATCACCATCACCACGTGCTCGGACACGCTGATGCTGTTGGAGTACGTCACCTCGGTGACAGTGATGCCCCGGTCGATCGCGGCCTGGAGATCGACGTGGTCCGAGCCGATTCCTGCCGTCAGAGCCAGCTTCAGGTTCGGCGCTTTGGCGATTCGCTCGGCGGTCAGATAGGCGGGCCAGAAGGGTTGCGAGATCACGACCTCCGCGTCCGGAAGCTCACGCTCGAAGACCGAGTCAGGCCCGTCCTTGTCGGAGGTCACGATGAGCTTGTGCCCACGCTCCTCGACGAATTTCCGCAGCCCGAGCTCGCCCGACACGCTCCCGAGAAGTGCACCCGGCGTGAAGTCGATTTTCTCGGGGGTCGGTGCGGTCTGGCCGTCGTAGTAGCTCTCGATCTTCGGAATGTCGTCCCGCGCGTATGACGAGGGATACCCGTCGACCGGGTCGTCGTAGAGAACGCAGAGGATGTTCGCCATCGCCTTCCTATCCTTCCCGTTGATGTTGGCGTCCTGGGCATTCTCGCTCTTCGAGTCGCGCTTGTTCGGAGAAGCGTCACTCCCCGCCTGAGATCTCGACTGCTCAAAAGTAGTGTTGTGCGGCGAAATCACAGTACGATCCTCCGGTGGCGACCGCGGCAGCCCCAGCCAACGAGAGCCGGATCCTGCACGAGATCATCTCGACGGCGTCTTCGTCACTCGATCTGGACGAAGTCCTCAAGGCCGTCGTCCGCCTGCTCTCTGACGCCAGCGCGGTCCACGCTTGCTTCGTCTACCTCGTCGATGAGGGCGGCGATCGGCTGATCCTGCGGGCGGCGGGCGAGCCGTACGGCCAGTACGTCGGCCGGATAGCCCTCGAGCGGGGTGAGGGGCTCGCCTGGTGGGTGGCGGAGCAGAAGAAGCCCGCCTTCATCCGCGACAACCTCCTCGCCGACTCCCGAGTGAAGCACGTGCCGGAGCTCGATGAGGAGCGGTTCCAGTCGCTCGTCTCGGTCCCCATCCTCGGCAAGGACCGCGCGCTGATCGGTGTGATATCGATGCACACGGAAGCGCCGCGCGAGTTCACGGAGGACGAGGTCGAGTTCCTCGTCTCGACCGCGTCTCTCGTGGCCGGCGCGATCGAAAATGCTCGTCTGTACGAGGAGAGTCGGCGGCGCGTGGGCGAGCTCGAGCACTTGCGGGAGCTGGGCGAGGCGATCGCCGCCGCGGAGACGCTCGACGACCTCCTTCCCGCAGTCGCGTCGCGGTCGCGCGAGCTCCTGCGGGCAGACGCCTGCAGGGTCTATCTACTCGATCCTTCGAGCGAGCAGCTGAGACTTCGCGCTTCGGCGCCGCCCGGGGCGGAAGCCCGCGAGACGATTGCACTCACCGAGCTCGGCCCCGAGCTGGCGCGCCGCGGTCAGGTGACGAGAGTCGCCATCCCGCTTGTAGCGAGCGACGAACTGCTGGGGGTCCTGCAGGCCCAGGGGACGGCCGAAGTCGACCTGGCGCGAGCCGTTGCGAACCAGACCGCGGTGGCGATCAAGAAGATCGAGTTGATCGAGCGCCTGACCGAGAAGAACCTGATCAAGGATTTCTTCGAGCAGCTCGCGGGCGGCAAGGTGCTCGGGGAACTGGAAGGGCGCGCCGCACGGCTCGGCTGCGACCTGGATCAGCCGTATCTCGTGATCGCCGCGAGCCCTGCCGACGACCGTTTCGAGAAGGCCCTGAGGAGCGTCGCCTCGGGTTCACTCTTCGATCGGCGCGACGACTCGATGAGGGCGCTTCTCCGCGTGCCGACCGGTGGGGTATCGCGGCTGCTCGAGACCCTGCGGGGCGTGCAGGCGAAGCTTGGCGGGAGTGTTGCGATCGGCGTCTCGAACGTCTGCACGGGGGCCGCGAGCTTTCCAGCCGGATTCGAAGAGGCGCGGCACGCGCTCCTTGGGACGACCGTCCTTTCGGCCCAGCCAAGTGTGATGACCTACGACGAGCTCGGTCCGTACAAGTACCTCCTCCCGATGTCGCTCGACGGGGCCGTTCGGGACTCGCACCAGGAGGCTGTCGCGCGGCTGGCTGCCTACGACCGGGAGCGTTCGACGTCGCTCTTCAGAACGCTCGAGGAGTTCCTGCACCGGCGCGGCAACATCAGCGCGAGTGCCGAGGCCCTCTTCGTCCACCCGAACACGCTCCGCCAGCGACTGCGGCGGATCATGGAGATCTCGGAGATCGACCTCCGGCGGGACGACTGGCTGATGGTCGAGATCGCGGTCAAGCTCGTGAAGCTCCAGGAGGCGCTCGGGACGGCGCCTCTCGACATATCGGGCCCTGCGCGGCTGTAGAAAGCCGCCATCGGCACAGCGTCGGGCGCGAGTTATCTTCCAGCTAGTGCCCCTTCCAGTGATGCTGTCGAGCTTCTGGGTCGCGAGCACCAAGCCAGAGGCCGCACTCGCCCGCGTCAAGGCTGGTATGCCTTGGCAAGGGCGAGGGTGGACTCCGGCGCCGCGTGATCGCGGGCCAGAAGCCGACGTGTATTGCTGGAAGGGGCACTAAGCCGAGGAAGGGAGGGTTCAGATGGCGACGACGGTCGCGCCGACTATTGAGGACATCCGGCGCATCTCGCAGGAGCGTGGGGTCGAGTTCTACTTCGCACAGTTCGTCGACATGTACGCACGCCCGAGCGCCAAGCTCGTCCCGGCGGTGCATCTCGACGACCTAGTCACGGAGGGGGCCGGCTTCGCCGGCTTCGCCGCCGGCGAGCTCGGGCAGGTTCCGAGCGACCCCGACATCGCTGCGATTCCCGACCTGCGCAGCTTCACGCCGGTGCCATGGGAGCCCTCGCTCGCCCGTTTCGCCTGCGACATCACCGTCGAGGGCGAGGAGTGGCCGTACGACCCGAGGACGATCCTGCGCCGCCAGCTCGAGAAGGCTCGGACTGCCGGCTACGAGTTCATGATGGGGCTGGAGCTCGAATACTTCCTCCTCCGTAGCGACGGGAACGGCGGGATCAAGATCGCCGACGAGCTCGACGACCTGGAGAAACCTTGCTACGACCTCAGGGGCCTGACGCGCAACTACGAGTTCCTGCGCACGGTCTCCAACTACGTCAACGACCTCGGGTGGGGCAACTACGCCAACGACCACGAGGACGCGAACGGGCAGTTCGAGCAGAACTTCACCTACACGGATGCCCTCACGAGCTGCGACCGCGCGATCTTCTTCCGCTACATGGTGCACACCCTCGCGCAGCAGCAGGGCCTGCTGGCGACCTTCATGCCGAAGCCCTTCACGGACCTCACCGGCAACGGGTGCCATTTCCACCTGTCCCTCTGGGATGGCGACACGAACCTCTTCCTCGACGAGGACGATGCCCGCGGTCTCGGCCTCTCCGAAACGGCGTACCACTTCATCGGCGGACTGAAGAAGCACGCGAAGGCGTACAGCGCGGTCACCGCGCCGACGGTCAACTCGTACAAGCGGCTCAAGCTGGGGTCGACCTCGAGCGGAGCCACGTGGTCGCCGGTGTGGATCAGCTACGGGTACAACAACCGCACGCAGATGCTCCGGATCCCCGCCCCCGGCCGCGTCGAGGACCGGACGGTGGACGGATCGTGCAACCCGTATCTCGCTGCCGCTGTGATTCTCGCGGCGGGCATCGACGGGATCGAGAACGGGATCGACCCTGGGGAGCCGAACTCGGAGAATCTCTACGCGATCCCTCACGACGAGTTGCGTGCGCGAGGTCTCGAGACGCTGCCCCCCAACCTCCTGAACGCGACCAACGAGCTCGAGGCCGACGACGTGATGCGCGAGGCGCTCGGCCGGGGCCGGAACGAGGACTACGTGGACTACTTCATCCGGGTGAAGCGGGACGAGTGGAACCGCTACCACGAGCAGGTCACGCCTTGGGAGATCCGGGAGTACCTGACCCGGTTCTGAGTCGCATGGAGGAAAGCTCCATACGAGGGTGTGGAACAGTGGGCACCTGGCTAAGGTGAAAGCCCCTAAAGTCGTGGATCGAGTGTAGGAACTCACCATATGTGTGGAATAGTCGGCCTCTTCTGCAAGTCCCCGGAACTCGAGCCGCGGCTCGGGGACTACCTCGCGGCGATGCTCGAGCAGATGAGCGACCGCGGGCCCGACAGCGCGGGCGTCGCCGTCTACCGGGATCCGGCGCCGAGCGGCTCGAGCAAGCTGACGCTCTATTCCTTCGACCCCGAGATGTCCTGGGGCGCCCTCCGCGCCGAGCTCGCCGCGACGTTCGGCGGCGCGCACGAGGCCGGAGTCCGCGCGAATCACGCTGTCTTCGTGGTGGAGGGCGAGGCGGCCGAGGTCGAGGACTGGATCCGGCGTCATCGGCCCGACGTGCGGGTCATGAGCGCAGGCCAGGTGATCGAGATCTACAAGGAAGTCGGCCGCCCGCAGGCGTTCGTCGAGCAGTTCCGGCTCGGCGACATCGAGGGAAGCCACGGCCTCGGTCACACGAGGATGGCGACCGAGAGTCGGGTCACGACCGAAGGGTCGCACCCCTTCTCGACCGGGCTCGACCTCTGCCTGGTCCACAACGGCTCGCTCTCCAATCACAACCGGTTGCGGGAGGTGCTGCGCCGCGAGGGGATCGACTTCCAGACCGAGAACGACACCGAGGTGGCGGCCGGGTACCTCGCGTGGCGGATGCGCGAGGGCGCGTCGCTCCAGGAGGCGCTCGAAGGGTCGCTTGCCGACCTGGACGGCTTCTACACCTTCCTGGTCGGGACCGCCGACGGCTTCGCGGTGTTGCGCGACCCGATCGCATGCAAGCCTGCGGTACTCGCCGAGACCGACGACTGGGTCGCGATGTCCTCGGAGTACCGGGCGATCGCCGTTCTTCCCGGCGCGTCCGACGCACGGCTCTGGGAGCCCGAGCCGGCCGTCGTGTACGCCTGGGAGAAAGCCCTCGTCTGATCCGGTGGGGACGGCGGAGCTCGCGGCAGTGGAGGTCGTCGACCTGGCGTCCACGCCTTTGCGCGAGCTCAACCGGCGACTGCACGAGCTCGCGGACGGCACGCGGAGTTGGCGCATCCTGAACTCGAACGGAGCTCACGCGGTCGCCTGCGGGCTCGACTTCGAGATCGACGTCGAGATCGACGGTCATGTCGGCTACTACTGCGCCGGCATGAACAAGCTCGCGACCGTGCACGTGCACGGGAACGCGGGTCCCGGGGTGGCCGAGAACCTGATGTCCGGTGCCGTGATCGTCGACGGGAGTGCGAGTCAGTCGGCCGGCGCGAGTGGCCACGGCGGGCTCTTGGCCGTGCACGGCGATGCCTCGGCTCGCTGCGGCATCTCGATGAAGGGCATCGACATCGTCGTGCGGGGCTCTGTCGGCCACCTGAGCGCCTTCATGGCCCAGACGGGCCGTCTCGTCGTCTGCGGCGATGCGGGCGAGGCGCTGGGCGACTCGATCTACGAGGCTCGGCTCTACGTGCGCGGTGAGGTGGCCGGTCTTGGCGCTGATTGCGTCGAGAAGGAAGTGCGCGACGAGCACGTCGGCGAGCTGTCCGACCTGCTCGCGCGGGCGGGCGTGGACGGCATCGACGCGCGGGAGTTCCGGCGCTACGGTTCGGCGCGCCAGCTCTACAACTTCAAGGTCGACAACGCGGCGGCCTATTGATGTCCAACGGAGCCTGGCACCCGGGGCTGCGCGAGTCGTATCTGTACGACCGCAACGTCATCGCCGAGATCCAGCGCGCCTCGCGCGAGGGGATCTATGACATCCGCGGCTTCGGCGCGAAGCGACGGCTCCCGCACTTCGATGACCTGCTCTTCCTCGGTGCCAGCGTGTCGCGCTACCCGCTCGAGGGCTACCGCGAGCGGTGCGGCACCGACGTCGTGCTCGGTACCCGCTTCGCGAAGAAGCCGCTCGAACTGAAGATTCCGGCCACGATCGCCGGGATGAGCTTCGGGGCGTTGTCCGCCCCTGCGAAGGAGGCTCTCGGGCGCGGAGCGACCGAGGTCGGGACCGCGACGACCACGGGCGACGGCGGGATGACCGAGGAGGAGCGCAGCCACTCGAAGACGCTCGTGTACCAGGTGCTGCCCTCCCGCTACGGCCTGAACCCGGACGACCTGCGCCGGGCGGACGCGATCGAGATCGTGGTCGGCCAGGGCGCCAAGCCGGGCGGGGGAGGGATGCTGCTCGGCCATAAGATCTCCGACCGCGTCGCAGAGATGCGGGCTCTGCCGAAGGGGATCGACCAGCGCAGCGCCTGCCGCCATCCGGACTGGACGGGACCGGAC
Organism: Gaiellales bacterium; assembly: GCA_038237145.1. Classification (GTDB taxonomy): domain Bacteria; phylum Actinomycetota; class Thermoleophilia; order Gaiellales; family Gaiellaceae; genus 3-1-20CM-4-69-9. The sequence continues at coordinate 13,519 of JBBRZA010000005.1, read as the reverse complement.
GACCTCGAGATCAAGATTCACGAGCTGCGCGAGATCACCGACTGGGAGAAGCCGATCTTCGTCAAGGTCGGCGCGACGCGTACTCACTACGACGTGCAGCTGGCGGTCAAGGCGGGGGCCGACGTCATCGTCGTGGACGGCATGCAAGGCGGAACCGCAGCGACCCAGGACGTCTTCATCGAGCACGTCGGCATACCCACGCTCCCGGCGACGCGCCTCGCCGTGAACGCCCTGCAGGAGCTCGACATGCACCGGAAAGTGCAGCTGATCATCTCCGGCGGCATCCGCACCGGCGCCGACGTCGCGAAGGCGCTCGCGCTCGGTGCCGACGCGGTCTCGATCGGGACCGCCGCGTTGATCTCTCTGGGCGACAACAGCCCCGAGTACGAGGAGGAATACCGGAAGCTCGGCAGCGCATCGGGCTTCTACGATGACTGGCAGGCGGGCCGCGACCCGGCAGGGATCTCGACGCAGGACGACAAGCTCTCGGCCCGTCTCGACCCTGTGCTCGGCGGGCGCCGGATCGCGAACTACCTGCGCGTCCTCACGCTCGAGGCGCAGACGCTCGCCCGCGCGTGCGGCAAGTCGCATGTTCACAACCTCGAGCCAGAGGATCTCGTCGCGCTGACGGTCGAAGCTGCAGCGATGGCGCGCGTGCCGCTCGCCGGCACCGACTGGATTCCTGGACGCCACTCGGTGTAGCGCGAGATGTCGTTCCTGCTCCCCTGCCCCAACTGCGGCCCGCGCGACGTGAACGAGTTCGCCTATGCGGGCGAAGTGACGCAGCGGCCGCGCGCGGCGCCCTCGCAGCAGGAGCTGTCGGCGTATGTCTACTTCCGTCGCAACGTCGCCGGGGTCCAGCGCGAATGGTGGTACCACCGCTTCGGCTGCGAGCTCTGGTTCCTCGCCGACCGTGACACGCGCACGAACGAGGTGCTGCGCACGGAATTACCGCAGCCCTCGGCCGAGACGCCGGCCGCGCCGTGAGGCTTCCGGAACAGCCGAACGAGCGGATCGATCGCACGCGACCCGTCCGGTTCTACTTCGGAGGCCGCCCAGTGCAGGGGTTCGAGGGCGACACGATCGGCTCCGCGCTATTCGCGTCCGGGCGGCGCGTGTTCTCCCGCAGCTTCAAGTACCACCGCCGCCGCGGGCTGCTCTGCGGTTCCGGTGGATGCGCGAACTGCATGATGCGGGTCGACGGCGTGCCCAACGTGCGCGTGTGTGTCGAGCCGGTGCGCGAGGGCGCGCAAGTGCATGGGCAGAACGTGCTGGGTTCCCTCGAGCTCGATCTGCTCGCCGCCGTCGACCACTTCGGCGGCCCGTTCACTCCGGTCGGCTTCTACTACCGCACCATGATCCGCCCGCGGAGCCTCTGGCCGTTGTACGAGAAGGTCCTTCGGAATATCGCCGGCCTGGGGCGGCTGGACAAGCACGTGGGCCGCTCGCGCCGGTTCGACACCGAGCATCGCCGAGCGGAGGTGCTCGTGATCGGCGGCGGCCGCTCAGGGCGTGAGGCCGCCCGGTCCGCCGCGGCCGAGGGCCGGCAAGTGGTGCTCGTCGACGAGCGCGGCTCCGCTGGTGAGAACGACGACTTCGAGGTGCTCGCCCCAGCGCGGGCGATCGGGATCTACGAAGGCGGTCTCGTCCCCGTCGACGCCGGCAGCGTCCTCTACCGCTTCCGCGCAGAGCGGATCGTCGTAGCAACAGGAGCGCTCGAGCAGCCCCTGTTGTTCCCCGGCAACGATCTCGTCGGCGTCTACCTGCCGGAGGCCGTGCGGAGACTCGTCGACGAGTGGTCGCTGAAGCCGGGCGACCGGGCGGTGCTCGTGTCCGCCGACAAGCGCGGGCTTGCGGTCGCGGACCACCTCCAGCGGGCCGGCACGAGCGTCGTCGAGTCCATCGACCTACGCTCGACTCCGCCGCGCCAACTCGCTGCGCGCGGGCACCGCGGTCGTCTGAGCAGCGTCGTCGTGGACGGTCGTGAGTTCGAGTGCGACATGCTGGTGATGTCGGGCGGGCGCCAGCCGGCGTACTCGCTCCTTGCTCAGGCTGGGGCGCGAATCGAGTACAACGCGGACCGCGGGATCTTCGTGCCTTCCGACCTGCCGCCGAACGTGGAAGCGGTCGGGTCCGTCGCCGGGGAAATGGAGCCCGCGGCGGTGCCCGCGGCAACTTTCAAGGGCGCCGACGAAGTGGGCCGCTGCTTTGTCTGTGTCTGCGAGGACGTCACCGAGAAGGACGTGAAGCGCGCGATCGCCGAAGGCTTCGACTCGATCGAGCTCGCCAAGCGCTACACGACCGTGACGATGGGGCCTTGCCAGGGCCGCCTCTGCCATGTCCCGTCGATCCGGCTCCATGCTCGCGAGCGCGCGACGGACGAGGCCACGATCGGCACGACGACGGCGCGCCCACCGTGGGCGCCGGTCTCGCTGGGCCTGCTCGCGGGCCGCGGTCACGAGCCCACCAAGCGGACGTCGATCCACCACCGGCACGAGGAAGCCGGCGCGACGATGATGTGGACCGGCTTCTGGCGCCGTGCGCATTCCTACGAACATGCCGGGAACGAGGCGCTGCACGTCCACCGCGCGGTCGGCGTCATCGATGTGTCGACTCTCGGCAAGCTCCTGGTGCAGGGCCCGGACGCTGCACGGTTCCTCGAATTGCTCTATCCCAACCGCTTCGGCGACATGAAGGTCGGACGGATCCGCTACGGCGTGCTCGGGACGGACGCGGGCCGCATCATGGACGACGGCACGATCGCGCGTCTCGGCGAGGAGCAGTACTACGTCACGACTACCTCCACCGGCGCCGACACGGTGATCGAGTGGTTCGAGTGGTGGAACGCCGTCTGGGGACTGGACGTCGAGACCGTCAACCTCACCGGCTCCCTCGCCGCCGTGAACATTGCAGGGCCGCGTTCGCGGGAGCTGCTCGGCAGGCTCGCCGACGTGGACACATCCAACGAGGGCATCTCGTACCTCGACGCGAAGGAAGTACTTGTCGCAGGTGTCCCGTGCCTGATCCTGCGCATCGGCTTCGTCGGGGAGCTCGGCTACGAGCTGCACTTCACGAGCCCGTACGGCGAATACATGTGGGACACCCTGCTCGAATACGGCGCCGACCTCGGGATCCGCCCGTTCGGGCTCGAGCCCCAGCGGATCCTGCGGCTCGAGAAGATGCACATCCTCGTCGGCCAGGACACGGATTCCGAGTCGAACGTGCTCGAGGCCGGCATGCCCTGGATCGCGAAGCTCGACAAGGACGACTTCGTCGGCAAGTGGGCGCTCGAGCACGTGCAGGAGCGCGGCTTCCGCGAGCAGCTGGTCGGCTTCGAGATGACGGACGGCGTCGTGCCGGCCGAGGGTGGGCAGATCGTGCTCGGCGGCCGGTCGGCAGGGCGCGTCACCAGCGCCCGCTTGAGCCCGCAGCTGGGACGCGCAATCGGGATGGCCTGGGTGCGCCCAGAATTGGCGCGTGAAGACACCGAGATCGAGATCAGGGTCAATGGCGGGGTCGCAAGCGCGCGCGTGCGGCTCAAGCCGTTCTTCGATCCTGAAGGGGAGCGGCTCCGGTCGTGACCGAGCTCGCCTTCCTTTCCCCTGACCGGGCGCGCAGAGAGGACCTCTTCGACCCTCGTTTCGCCTCGCCGCTGGCGCGCGTGCTGGCCGGCCCGACGGAAGTCCGTGACCTATCGCGGCTCGGCAAGATCGAGGTTCGCGCCGACGTCGACGCGATCGACGTCGACGCGGAGGTCGTTCGAATCACGCCGCGACGCGCGCTCGTGCTCTGTCCGTACGAGCAGTGTGCCGAGCTGCGGGGCCGGCTTCCGGGCCTGGTGATCGACATGACCGGCGCTCTCGCCGGTCTCGAGCTCGAAGGCGAGCGCGCGATGCGGCGCCTCACCGATCTCGATCTCGAGGCCTTACCGGCGGCCGGGAAGGTCGCAGAGGTGCCGGCGCTCGTACTGCGCGACGGCTCGCGCTTCCGCATCTTCTTCCCACAGGAGTTCGCCCACTACGTCGGCGAGGTCGTTCTCGACGTGCTCGAGGGCATCGAATGAGAGACGTCTTCCGCGTGGAGCGCATGTGGCGTCCCCGCAGAGAGCTGAAGGAGAGCTACGACGTCGTGATCGTGGGCGCCGGCTCGCACGGGCTCGCGACCGCTTACTACCTCGCGAAGAACCACGGCATCACTGACGTCGCTGTCCTCGAACAGAGCTACATCGGCTCGGGTGCGGCGGGGCGCAACACCACGATCATCCGCGCGAACTACCGCACGCCAGAGGGCGCCGCGTTCTACCGTCGCAGCGTCGAGCTCTACGAAGGGCTCGGCGCAGAGCTGGACTTCAACCTCCTGTTCTCGCAGCAGGGGCACTTGACTCTCGCGCACTCCGACCGCGCCATGATCACGATGGCGGAGCGGGCGGAGGTGAACCAGATGCTCGGCATCGACAGCCGGCTCGTCGACGCGGAGGAGGTCGGGCGCCTCTGTCCGGAGCTCAATCTCTCGAGCGACGTGACCTGGCCGATCATGGGCGCGCTCTACCACGCGCCGGGCGGGATCATCCGACACGATGCCGTCGTCTGGGGGCTCGCTCGTGGAGCCGACCGTCGCGGCGTGGAGATCCACCCTTACACCAAGGTGACGGGCATCGAGCGGTCCAACGGGCGCGTCACCGGTGTGCAGACGAACCGGGGCGACATCAAGGCCGGGACGGTGATCAATGCCACCGCGGGCTGGTCGACGCTGGTCGCCGACCTCGCCGGCGTCTCGCTGCCGATCACGACGCACATCCTGCAGGCCTTCGTGACCGAGCCGCTGAAGCCGTTCCTCGACGTGATCATCGTCTCGTCGCAGATGCACGTGTACATCTCCCAGACCGACCGGGGCGAGTTCCTGATCGGCGCGGAGATCGAGCCGTACACGACGTACCTCGGCACGAGCACGTTCCCGTTCCTGGAGTACTCGTCGCGGCACACGCTCGAGCTGTTCCCGCAGCTCGAGCGCGCGAAGATCCTGCGCCAGTGGACCGGGCTGTGCGACCTCAGTCCCGACTACAGCCCGATCCTCGGCGTGACCGAAGTCGACGGTTTCCTGATCTCGTGCGGCTGGGGGACGTATGGGTTCAAGGCCGCTCCGATCGTCGGGACAACGCTCGCCGAGCTTGTCGCGACGGGCCGCACGCCCCAGCTCATCGCCCCGTTCGCGCTCGAGCGTTTTCGCACCGACACCCTTGTCTCCGAGCTCGCCGCTGCGGCGGTCTCCCACTAGATGCTTTCCAGTCTCGAGATCGCGCAGCAGGCCACGCTACGGCCGATCGCCGAGATCGCCGCGAACGCGGGTCTCGGGCCGGACGAAATCGAGTTCTACGGGCCCTACAAGGCGAAGGTCAACCTGTCCGCTCTCGACAAGCGCGCCTCAATCGCGGACGGCAAGCTCGTCTGCGTCACGGCGATCACGCCGACGAGAGCGGGCGAGGGAAAGACCACGACCTCCGTCTCGCTGACTCAAGGGCTCGGCGCCGTCGGTGCAAAGCCGGTTCTCTGCCTGCGCGAGCCGTCGCTCGGACCGGTCTTCGGGATCAAGGGCGGCGCCGCCGGCGGCGGCCACACGCAGGTCGTCCCCATGGAGGACCTCAATCTCCACTTCACGGGCGACATGCATGCGATCGGCGTGGCGAACAACTTGCTGGCGACGATCCTCGAGGCGCACATCCTGCACGGGAACCGGGCCGGCATCGACCCGCTGAGCGTTACCTGGCGGCGCTGCATGGACATGAACGACAGGGCCCTTCGTGACATCGTCGTCGGGCTCGGGGGCAAAGCCAACGGCTACGTCCGCCAGACCGGGTTCGACATCACCGCTGCCTCGGAGGTGATGGGAATCGTCGCCGTCTCGCGCGACCTGGCCGACCTGCGCGCACGGCTGGGCGCGATCACGGTCGCGCAGAGCTATGAGGGCGAGCCCGTGACGGCGGAGCAGCTGCGGGCCGCAGGCGCGATGACCGTCCTGCTCAAGGACGCGCTCAAGCCGAACCTCGTCCAGACGCTCGAGGGGCAGCCGGCGCTCATCCACTGCGGTCCGTTCGCGAACATCGCACACGGCAACAACTCGCTCGTCGCCGACCGCGTCGCGCTCAAGCTCGGCGACTACGTCGTCACCGAGAGCGGCTTCGGCTCGGACATGGGCATGGAGAAGTTCCTCAACATCGTCTGCCGGGCCGGCGGGCTCAGTCCGAGTGCGATCGTTCTCGTCGCGACTGCGCGCGCGCTCAAGCATCACGGCGGCGACGCGGACGGAGGGCTGGACGCGATCGAGCGCGGGGGCGCGAACCTCGCGCGGCACCTCGGCATCGTCGCCGGCTTCGGGCTGACGGCGGTGGTCGCCGTGAACCGCTTCCCCGGCGATACCAACGACGAGGTCGAGCTGGTGCGCCGCCTCGCCGTCGAGCACGGCGCGCACGCAGCGGAGCTGAACGAAGGCTTCGAGCGCGGCGGCGCAGGCGCGACGGCGCTCGCCGAGGCCGTGATCGACGCGGCTGGGCAGCCGAACTCGTTCGAGCACACGTACCCGCGCGACGCGCCCATTCCGGCCAAGATCCAGGCGATCGCCAGGCGCGTTTATGGTGCCGACAACGTCCACTTCCTTCCGGTCGCCGAGGAGAAGATCGCACGCTTCGCGGAGCAAGGCCTCGGCGAGCTGCCGATCTGCATGGCGAAGACCCACCTCTCGCTCTCGGACGATCCGACGCTCCTGAACGCACCGACTGGATTCACGCTGCACGTCCGCGACGTGCGCGCCTACACGGGCGCCGGCTGGCTCGTGCCGCTCTGCGGCGAGATCATGACGATGCCGGGGCTCGGGAGAAAAGCCGCCGCGTTCGAGGTCGACATCGACGAGCACGGGCGCACGGTCGGCCTCTTCTAGAGACGTCGCCGGCGATGAGCGATGCTGGAATGATGCCCGAGCCCGTGGCTTATCGGGCAGGCGTATGTGGCGGACGTGGGGTCTGATACCGGCGCACGCCCGTAAGACACGCCCTGAGCCTTACTTGCGCGCGTATTCCTCGGCGGCCTCCGGCTGGAACTCGAAGCCGACGAAGCGCTCCTCGCCGAGGACGTCGGCATCATGGCCAGGCTCGATCACATAGGCCTCACCAGGCCCAAGCTCAAGGACAGTGCCGTCGTCATGCGTCACGCGCATCCTCCCCGACTGGACAACGCCCACGTGCCTGTGCTGGCAACTGTCCGTCCCGGCGACAGGCTTCACACACTCAGACCATCGCCAACCAGGCTCCATCGTGAAGCGGGCGGCTGTCGTGCCGCCGACACGCACGACGTCCACACGCGTCTTGTCGGGAGTCCGACTCTCGTCCGGCGAGTCAAAGTCGCGCTTTTCAACGCCTGCCATGCCAACCTCCTTGATCGACGTAACCCCACTATGTCACCCCGCCGGTGAACGCGCCGCCCTCAATTGTCGTCTGAGCTCACCTCAAATTGAGATTGGGCCGTGGCGACAAGATCAAGATCGACCTACAGGCCCTCAGGCTCTCAGGGCCGTGTGGTGACGCCCCAGTCGGTCGCCTTCGCGATCACGACGCCGACGATGATGCAGAGGATGCAGACGACGATCATCGCCAGTTCGAACGTCACCAGGTGACGCTGCATCGGCGCGAACACGATCTGCTGCGTGCGTCTGACTCGGTCTGCCATCTCGTCTTCCTCCTCGACCTACTCCGCCGGTCCGCCGAGCCCGGGCTGAGGAACCTCGGCGCGGATCTCGGGGCTGAGCTGTACCTGCCCTGCCCGACCCGCAACCAGCAGGTGGGCTGCCTGTCGCTTCAGCTTCCCATCTTCCAGCATCACCCAGTAGACGAGAAAGCCGAGCATGACGACGAAACCGATCGCCGTGAGCGCGAGGTAGCCGTTGCTCACCCCGTCGAACATCGTCCCGGGCTTCGAGCCGGGGCCGAAGGTGAAGAAGTCGGCGCACTTCTCGTACGGCTTGTAGACGCCGTCGGCAGGCGCAACCCCGTGCTGGATGCAAGATGGATCAGTACCCCAGCCGAGTGCCACGTCGCTCCCTCCCTAGTTCTCTCCGGCCCGACGCATGCGCCGGTCCTTGCGGTAGGCCCAGCCGCCGAGACTCCCGACGACGGCGATCATGAGCAGGATGCTGAACACGAGCTGCAGCACGGGTCAGCCTCGCACCGAGGGTTCCCGCGCGCGTCCGTTGCCGTTCTGGATCACGTTGGCGTAATCCTCCAGCAGGATCGGAGCCGACGGCACCGGCGTCCCGTCCGGCTCGATGATCACCTCCGCCGGTCGCTCGAACTCGGGATAGAAGTCGGCGTTGAACTCGGCCATGTCGAGGCCTTCCAGCTCGATCTCAGGCGGCACGCGGAGCAGGTTGAACTTCTTCAGGATCCATGACGGTATGTAACCGCCGAAGAAGCCGAGCGGCAAGAAGATCATCATCGCGTAGAGCTGCCCGGTCAGCGACGAGTCGACGTTGTTCAGGCCGGTCGGATAGCCGGCCGCGAAGAGGCCGACCGCCAGCGGGCTCCAGAAGCCGCAGACTCCGTGGACCGCGACCGCACCCACCGCATCGTCGATGCGCAGCTTCTTCTCGATGAAGTTGCCGGCGTAGACGGCGAGGGCACCGCCGAAGATCGCGATCAGATAGACGAGCGAGGGCGCGTAGATGTCCGCCCCCGCCGAGACGGAGATCACGCCGGCAAGGCCGCCGGACAGCGTCCAGAACGGATCGCCCCGACTTGCGAAGTAGCCGCCCGTGAACCCGCCGGCGAACCCGATCGTGATCGCGTAGGTGATCGCCGAGAGCGTTGTCGGGTTGAGGTAGATCGATCCCCAGCCGGGCAGCGACGTCGACTGGATGACCAGGCACGCCGCGTAGAACGCATAGAACCCGGTGAAAATGAGCATCAGCCCCATCAACGTCAGATGGAGGTTGTGCGGCCGGAAGGTCCGGGCTAAGCCGTCGCGCGTGTACTTGCCGATCCGTGGGCCCAGGTTCAGCAGCACGCCGAGCGTGAAAGCCCCGGCGACGCCGTGGACGACCAGGCCTGCGATCGAATCGTGGAAGCCCCAGCGCATGGTGAGGAACCCGTACGGGCTCCAGCCCCACGCCGCGTCGAGGATCCAGATAAACGAGCCGAGGATGCAGGCAAGGATCAGGTATGCCGACAGGCGAACGCGCTCGATCAGCGCGCCCGACACGATCGACGCGGTCGTCCAGGAGAAGAGCAGGAAGGCTGCCCAGAAGACGCCCGAAATGTGGTCCTGGAGGTTCGGCCCGAAGTTCGCGGACCACGGATACGTCGTCGAGCAGAAGTTGGCCATCGCGACTTCGCTGGAGTGCACAGAGTTGACGAAGTCGCTCGGCGTGAACGGGATGATCCCGGTGTTGAAGCAGCCGTAGACCCACCAACCGAAGTAGTAGAACGTCGGTGTCACGACCGCGATCGTGAGGATGTTCTTCATCGCGGTCGACATGACGTTCTTGCGTCGACTTACGCCGGCCTCGTACGACATGAAGCCGACGTGGATCAGCCACATGACGACAACGGTCCAGTAGTAGAACTGCTCGGCCAGGATCTGGCTGTCGAGGGTCAACTTGTCCGACAGCTCTTGAAGCGTCGGCGCCGCAGCGGCCAAAACGCCCAGTCCGGCAATCAGTGAGCCGACGATCGTAACCTGCCTCTCTCGACGATACGGCGAGAAAACCTTACGAGCAAGGCGAGCGTAAGAACGGGCGGCCGGGTGCACAACGTAGAGCCCGCACAGCTTTCGCCTCTGCTGGGTGTGCAGAGCGAACACTGGCACCTGCTCAGGTTGTGCGGCGCACCTGCATGACTTGGCCGCTGTTCGCGTCCACGAGCACGAGGGTGATTCGCGAGTAGCCGCCTCCGCTCTTCCGGATCCAGAACGAGACAGCCCAGACGGGCCTGGGAGGAATCCCCTGGCGCACGAGCCTGATGTTGTAGCCCTGCGGCTTGAAATCGACGTTCGGCCGCGCGACCGCAACAGCGTCGTCCTTGCTGAACTTCGGGTTCGTCCGTCCGAGGACGCGCGTCAGCAACAGTCCAAGGGCGAGCAGCGCGACCATGAACGCGACGCGGCTCCAGGTCACCCGCCCGAGGCGGGCGCTCAGACTAGGCCGTGGAGTGACGGCGCCGATAGAAGGTCCATCCTCTAAGCACGAGGTATCCGGCGAAATGGAAAAGGAAGGTGAGCTGCAGCCACCAGAATGTGTGGCGCCGGTCCATCTGCTGTTCTCGCGTCTCGACGAAGGTGAGGTAGAGCGAGATCGCGAACGTCAGCAGCAGAACCCATGGATAGACTCCGAGGAGCAGAAAGATGAGCACGCGCACGTAGTGTCCGACAAGGCGGCGGCAAGCGCAAGGTGGACGAGTCGCCTCGCCCGGGTGACAATCGCCCCCTCATGACGGTCAAGGACGTCATCCTCACGGTCACGCTGATGCTCGGAGCCGGGCTCTGCGCGCGGCTCGTCGCAGACTTCCTCCGCTTGCCGCACATGCTCGTCCTGCTGGGGGTCGGGATTCTCCTGGGCTCATCGGTTTCCGACGCGATCGACGTGCCGCTCGACTCGATGGGCTCGCAGCTGGTGCTGACGCTCGGAGTCTCCTTCATCCTCTTCCACGGCGGCCTCCAGCTCTCTCTCGGGATCCTGAGAAAGGTCGCCGTCGGGCTGTTGCTGCTCGTCGTGCCGGGCGTCGTGCTCACGGCGCTTGTGACGGGGTCGGTGGCCGCCTTGCTGTTCGGCTTGCCGCTGTCGTCGGGCCTCCTGATCGGCGCGGCGCTCTCTCCGACCGATCCCGCCATCCTCGTCCCGCTCTTCGAACGGTTACGTGTTCGACCCAAGCTCTCGCAGACGATCATCGCCGAGTCGGCGCTGAACGATCCGACAGGCGCTGTCCTTGCGCTGACCTTCGCCGGGGTTGTCGTGAGCGGGCACGCCTCGTTGACCGCCCCGATGGTCGATTTCGTCAAGGACCTCGCGATCTCCACAGCGATGGGCGTCGTGTTCGGCATCGTCCTCTCCGCAGCGGTGTCGAGCCGGCGCGCGGGGATCTGGCGTGAGTCGTGTGCGATCGCGGTGCTGGCCGTGGTCGCCGGCAGCTTCTTCTCGATCGACTCGGCAGGGGGAAGCGGTTACCTCGGCGCGTTCCTGGCCGGTCTGATCGTGGGGAACATGGATCGGCTTGGTCTGGCGATGTTCTCCCACCACGAAAACGAAATGCGCGTGCTCATCTCGACTGTCGCCGACGTGATGGTGATCTTCGTCTTCATCACGCTCGGCGCGAACCTTCCCTGGACCACGATTGCCGACCACTTCTTGCCCGCTCTGGGAGTTCTTGCCGCCCTGATCCTGCTTGCCCGTCCGCTCGCGGTGCTCGTCTGCCTGCTGCCGGACCGACGCGCCGCCTGGACGCGACAGGAGCTCTTCTTCCTCGTGTGGACGCGAGAGACCGGTGTCGTGCCCGCAGCAATCGCCGGGATAATCGTCAGCATGCACGTTCCGAACTCCGACCTCGTCGTCACGACAGTCGCCATGGCGATCGTGCTCACACTCACGTTGCAGGCCACCACGAAGGGCTGGCTAGCGCGGCGCCTGGATCTGCTCGAGCCGGACGCGCGCGTGGCGCCGCCACCCGGGTCGGCGTTACCGGCGGCCGCTTCGACGTCGGCCTCGCCATGACGATCAGGTCGAAGCTCTACGCCGCGATCGCGGTCACGCTGGCCGGCCTCGCCCTCACTGCGGGAGTCGGTATCTGGGGAATGAACCGCCTCAGCGACCGGTTCGACGGCGTCCAGCAAGCCGCGGACGCCCGGGCGCTTGCTCTGCAGGTGAAGTTCGCAGTGGCCGACTTCAACGGCTGGCAGACCGCCTACGGCTACGACAATGGCAAGAGTCGTCCGATTTTCCTGAGCTCCGTCGCCAGCTTCCGGGCAACGCTTGAGCGCGCAAAGCTCGAGCTCAAGCGCCCGGTCGAGCGCTCGCTGCTCGCTGAGATCACCGTTGCATTCGAAGACTTCATGCGCTTGGACCGAGTGGCCTGGGCCGCGCTTCAGGCCGGTCGGACGGCTCAGGTACGCCGGATCTTCCTGGGCCCCGAGATCGCCAACTTCAGGCGTGCGGCAGCAGGCGCCCAGGGCCTTGCGCAAGTTGAGGAGGAGCGCGCAAGCGCCGAGGAGCGGAAGTTCCGCGACGCGCGCAAGGACGCGCTGCGCTCCCTGATCGGGGCGAGCCTGATGGCCGGGCTCCTCGTCGCGATCCTGTTGGTAACCGCGCTCGACCTTGCCCGGATGGCCGAGCGAGCGCTCGCACCGCCTCCCGCTTCCGAAGACGTCGGGTAGTGGAGGTTCTAGTCCTCCAGCACATCGCGTGCGAGCCGCCAGGCGTGTTCGAGGACGTCCTGCACGAGCGAGGCGCGACGATCCACCGCGTCGAGCTGGACGAGGGCGATCCGCTCCCGGACTGGCGCGCGTTCGACGCGATCGTCGCGATGGGCGGGCCGATGGGGGCGCTCGACGACGACGAGCACCCCTGGCTCGTGGACGAGAAGCGGCTGATCGCGGAAGCTGTTCGTTCCGGGCTCCCCTTCTGGGGTGTCTGCCTCGGCGTCCAGCTCCTTGCCGCCAGCCTCGGCGCGCGCGTCTATCCGGGATCGGCACCCGAGGTCGGCGTGCTACCCGTAATGCTCACCGACGAGGCGCTCGCCGACCCCGTCTTCGCGGGGACACCGCGTGAGTTGCTGAGTCTTCAATGGCACGGCGACACCTTCGACCTGCCCGCCGGTGCGACGCGACTGGCGGGGTCGCCGGCGTACCCCAATCAGGCCTTCCGCGTCGGCGCTGGTGCCTACGGCGTCCAGTTTCACCTCGAGGTCTCGCCTGAGCTTGCACGCGAGTGGGCCAATGTGCCCGCGTACGCCGAATCGCTCAAGCGTGTGCTCGGCGAGGGGGCGCTCGACCGCCTGATCGCCGACCTCGAGGCGCGCGCCGACGGGCTCCTCTCGCACGGGCGTCGCGTGTTCGAGCGCTGGCTGGGGGCCGCTGCACGGGCTTGACATCGCAACGCCTGCGCTCTAGACACCGCTCTATGCCGCGTCTGTACCGGTAGTAGCCGCACTGGCGCCTCGCCCGAAGAAGGAGTTGGCCATGGCTGTCGTCGAATCAGGTCCGACCGAGGTTCAGCGGGTCCTCGGGAAGGGGTCCATTCCCGATCCCTTTCCGACGCTCGATCAAGCCCGAAACGATCCGGACCGGCTCGAAAAAATCCGGCAGCTCCGCAAGCTCATCGACGAGCGGGGCATCAAATACATCTTCTTCCAGCAGGTCTCGGTCTCGGGTCACGTCAACGGCAAGGGCGTTGTCGCAACGCAGTGGGAGAAGGTCGCCCAAGAGGGCTACCAGCTCGTCTATGGCGCGACCGCCGACTTGTTCGTCGATCGACAGGACCGCTATGTCGG